>CAZFVV010000014.1:37927-66607 GCA_964522165.1 uncultured Calditrichaceae bacterium | reverse complement strand
CGCTGGTGGCGGGGCGTTATTACATGATCTTCCCGCAGTGGACCGCGGCGGCGAACTACTACAATAACCAGAACATCGTTCCCTATCCCATCCCGGCTTCCTTTGGGGAGTTGCAAATGGGGGTGGGCTGGAGCTATGCGCCCACTTACACGGTACCGCCTCCCGCCACCCAGACCGTTCCTGCAACCGCTTTTGGCGCCGCGGTGGCTTATTACCAGACCATCGTGACCGGGGCGGGCACCAGTTGGCTGAGCGTGTCTCCGGAAGACGGGGTGGTGAATGCCGGCAGCAACGTGGATATTACCGTCACTTTCAACTCCACGGACCTGTTGGGCGGGGATTACTACGGCAACATCATCGTGAGCGGCAACGATCCCGCCAACCCGGCCGATACGGTGCTGGCGCACCTGTATGTAACCGGGGAAGCCTTGATCCGCGCCAATCCTGCCGCGGTGGTCTTCCCGGACCCGGTCTTTGTGAACAGCAGCGATGAGACCGGCCTGTGGGTGGCCAACGACGGCAACGGGGTGCTCACGGTGTCTGACATCACCATCGACAACCCGGTTTTCTCCGTGGACCAGACCGCTTTCACGGTTCCGCCGTTCGACAGCGTGGAAGTGACCGTGACCTTTGCGCCCACGGCCGCGGGCACGGTGATGGGCAGCATGACCATCATCAGCGACGCCAGCAACAACCCGGCGTTGAACGTGCCGCTGCAAGGCACCGGGATCACCGGGCCGCAGATCGACGTGGATCCGGAAACGATCGATGAAGTGCTGAACCTGGGAGATTCTACCGACGTTCCGGTGGCCATTTCCAACATTGCCCCGGTGGGCGCGGCGAACCTGGATTGGTCCGCGGAAATCTTCCTCTCCAAGACCACCCTGCGGATCAACCCGGTCTTTGGGCCGGTAACCGGCGACGCCGCTGAAGCGCGCCATCCCCGCAGCGTGGAAGGGCACAGCTACAGCCTGGTGACCGAGGGTTATTTCGACCTGCAATATTTCTGTAATTTGGAAAATCTCACCGGGGCGTTAGGCAACGCCGGGGCGGAGTTTGATGGCACTTACGCCTACACCACCCGCTGGGCCTCGAACTTGCTGCACAAATTCGATATAACCACCTGCACCCTGATCGAAGAATTTTCCATCCCCGGGGTGACCGGCCTGCGCGACCTGGCCTACGACGGCGCGTTCATGTACGGCGGGGCGGCGGCGAACACCATCTACCAGATGGATTTCGTCAGCAAGACCCTCATCGGCACCATTCCCTCCCCGGTAGCGGTGCGCCACATCGCTTATGACGAAGGCGCAGACGCTTTCTGGGTGGGCACCTGGGACACTCCCCCGACCCTGGTGAGCCGCACCGGCCAGGTGCTGGCGACCCTAACCAGCGGCTTGTTGAGCCAGTACGGATCGGCCTATGACAACTACACCACCGGCGGCCCCTACCTGTGGGTATTCAACCAGGGCAGCGGGGCGGGCTTCCCGCAGTTGGTGCACCAGTTCAACCTGAACACCGGAACCGCCACCGGCTTTACCTACGACGTGGCGGCGGATTTCCAACCCAATCCCTCGGCCATTGCCGGTGGTTTGTGGATCGGCGAAGGGGTGGTGCCGGGCGTCGCCTCCCTGGGCGGAGTATTGCAAGGCACCCCGGATGTATATTTTGTGTATGAATTCGGCGTCGGCGGCTCGCAATGGATGCAGTTGATTGGCGACAACAGCGGCAGCATTGCGCCCGGGGACATGGGCGGTTTCACCATTCGCTTGCGCGGAGAGGAGCTGGGCCTGTACCAGGGCAGCGTGGTCATCAGCAGCAACGACCTGACCGACCCGATCGTCACCATCCCGGTAACCTTAGACGTGATCACCGGCTTAGGTGAAGAGGGCGAAGTTCCCACCACCTTCGACATCAGCCGGAACTATCCCAACCCCTTCAACCCCAGCACCACCCTGGACTTCCAGCTTCCCCAGGTATCCAACGTGAAGTTGGAAATCTACAACGTGTTGGGCCAGAAGGTTCGCACCTTAGTCGATGCGCAGATGCAGCCCGGGCGCTACAAAGCCACCTGGGACGGGCGCAACGACACTGGCGCAGCGGTAACCAGCGGGGTGTACATCTACCGCTTCGTGGCCGGCGATTTCAAGAGCGTGCAGAAAATGATCTTAATGAAGTAAAACCCGGAAGGTTTTATCCCGACAAGCATTCAGGGATGGATGCGTCTTGTCGGGATCACCTGAAATTTAGGTCTATTACAAAGAAAAGCCCCGGCGGAGATACCTGCCGGGGCTTTTTTATTCGATCGTGCCATTTTGGCAACGAAGGCTACGACGCAGAGCGTCGCCAACTATTGCGTGCCGATGCAGAGCGTCGGCACGATTAGTCTTAGATGGCTCGATTAATTATTCAAAATTCATAAGGGTTTCATGCCGATTAAGGAATAAACCCTTCGAACCGCTGCAGAAGCTCCGCCAGGGGCGGCATTTTCAGCTTGCGCACCGTGGCGCCGGCGGCTTCGAAGATGATTTCCGAGGCCTGATGGAAAGCTTCCCCGCGATATTTGTCGGACAAATAAATCACCTCTTTGATCTTCTTCTGGGCGATGTGCTTGGCGCACTCGTTGCAGGGGAACAGGGTGGTATAAATGCGGCAGTCGCGCAGGTCCTCGGTGGTGGAGCTGAGGATGGCGTTGGCCTCCGCGTGCACCACGTAGGGATACTTGGTATGAATCCACTCCCCTTCCCGCTCCCAGCTAAAGCGGTTCTCGTCCACCCCGGCGATGAAACCGTTATAGCCGGTTCCCACGATATGGTTTCGCGCGTTCACGATCACCGCCCCCACCTTGCTGCTGGGGTCCTTGGAGCGCAGGGAGGTAAAAATGGCAATCCCCATGAAATATTCATCCCAGCTTAAATAAGTTAATTCCGGCATAAATTATCTCCTCGTTGCTGTCATCCGGCATCCGGTATCCCAGAAAAAACGCTCACTTCCGCGCCAACGTTATTTTCACTACCTCCGCGGGGGCCTGGTAGCGCAGTGGGGCCAGGGTCAATCCCACCCCGTTGCTCACGATGACCGGCATGTCCCGGTAGTTATAAAAACCGCTGTAAAACCGGTTCTCGAAGCGGGTGGGCGCCAGGGGAATCCCAAAGGGGCGGAAGACGATTTGCCCGCCGTGCGTGTGCCCGGCCAACACCAGGTGATAGCCGTATTCCCGGGCGGCCCGGATTGCGTGATCGGATGGTTGATGAATGAGAAAAATTTTCAAATCCGCTGCCGGCGCTTCCGCTAATAATTTTTTTAATCGCGCCGGTGGGATTCGCTGGCTGTAAATGTGGGTGATCCCGGTAATCAAAATTTTGCTGCCGTTGTGTTCGATTACATGATGCTGGTCTTGCAGGAAGGCCCACCCGCAGCGGCGCAGCCCTTCCGGAATGCTGCGGGAATTCGACCAGTAATCGTGGTCTCCCATGCAGGCGATCCGTCCCAGGGGGGCGGCCAGATCGCACATAAAGCCCTGCGCCCGGGCATTGAACTGCTCGCCGGAGGTTACCATGTCGCCGCCGAACAGCAGCAAATCCCCATCAGCCCGGCGCACTTTTTCCTCCAACCGCTTCAATTTGTCCTCCCCGGTGTAGCGATCCACCTGCACGTCGGAAATAAAGGTCAGGTTCAGGTTTTCCAGGTAGGCGGGAAGATTCGCCGCTTCCACGCGGTAGGTTTCCAGGCGCACCCGGGAGGTGTCCAGGAAGCTGCGGATGCCCACATAAACCACAAAAAAGGCCAGGATGGCCAGGTGCAGCCCCGCCTTCCAGCGGCTCCATTCCCAATTTTTCAACGTTGGGAGCAGGCGGATAACCCCGCCGGCGAGGTCCAGGGCCAGGAAATAGGGCAGAATTTCCACTACCACAATCAGGCCGATCCAAAACGGGAAGGTGGCCAGGTAATCCAGGGTTTGCAATTGGGGGCGAAAGAGATAGAGCTGCTCCCCTCTCCCGCCCCGGTAGGTAAAAAAAATGAGCAGGGGCAGCAGGTTCAGGCATAATATCGCCAATCCTACCCCGGCGCGCACTCGCCCCGCGGGAAGAGCAAATAAAGTGGTCAGGGAGTGGCTGACGCGCCAGCCGGTGTATAGGTAAGCGATGAGCAGGAACGGAAAGATCCGCAAGTGCATTTGCAAATACCAGGGCATGGAATCTCCGGTTTAGCAGGAGTTGAGGAACTCTGCGTTAGAATCAAAAAACTTTGCATTGTCATCTAAACATGCCGACATTATCGCCGTGAACAGTGAAACGAAAAATTTCACCGGGATAAGTATCGCGGCGGGCAACCTCCCCGGCGCCTTCTCCGGCTGCAACAAAACCTGAAACAACCGGTAACCGGCATGGCCAAAAATGTATATCGCGTAAAAGGGAATTTCAAAAGTTTTTTATTCATTCTGGCGCTGTTGATCACCGGGGGATTCCTGGTCTATACCCAGCATTTAGTGGCGGATTTGCAAGACCAGTCGCGGGACTTTCTGCGCTTCAAAGTAAAAGTGTTCCAGGAGAACATCTCCAACGAGGAGATCACCGACCTCAACTTCTTTTTCAATAACGTGATCCAGACCGCGGATTACCCCAGCATCTATGCCGACGCCCAAATGACCCCGCAATTCTGGCGCAATATCGGCATTCCCCAGTCCAACGGCCAGCAGATCGACGCCGATACCCTGGCCATGGTGACCCGGCTTATGGAGGAATTTGAAGAAGTCAATCCCCCCATCCCCATCACCTACCAGGGGATGATCCTGGGGTATTACATTTACGGAGAATCCGCGATCATTAAAAAGCTGCGCTGGCTGCCGGTTATCGAAATCTTCGTGGTGGGGATGTTCATTCTCATCGGTTACGCGGGATTCCACTCCATCAAGAAGAGCGAGGAGCGGTTGATCTGGGTGGGAATGGCCAAAGAAACCGCCCATCAATTGGGCACCCCTCTCTCTTCCTTGATGGGCTGGGTGGAGTATTTGAAATTATCTCCTTCGCAACTAGAAAAAGTGGTTCCGGAAGTGCGCAAGGATTTGCAGCGGCTGGAGGTTATCACCAACCGTTTTTCCCAGATCGGCTCCTTGCCGGACCTCAAGCCGGAAAACCTGGCTGAGATTATCCTGGAAACGGCGCAATATTTTCAAAGCCGCATTCCCCAGAAAAATGGCAAAGTGCAGCTCCTCACCGAGCTGGATCCCGTCATTTCCAGGGTAAATTTGAATCGCGACCTCTTCTCCTGGGTGCTGGAAAACCTGGTCAAAAACGGGCTGGATGCGTTGGAAAATGAAGGCGGAACCATCACCATCAGCAGCGGGAGGCTGGGCGATACCCAGGTATTCATCGACGTGAAGGATACCGGTAAGGGAATCGCGGGAACCACCAAAAAGGACCTCTTCAAACCGGGCTTCAGCACCAAGAAACGCGGCTGGGGGCTGGGCTTGAGCCTGGCCAAACGGATCGTGGAAGATTACCACGGCGGAAAATTAACCTTGAAAGAAACCCAGCTGGGCAGCGGCTCTACGTTCAGGATTTCCTTGAAGATTTCCTGACCGGCAGGCGATACGGCAGCGCATACGCTTTTACCGCCCCGCGCTCAGGTAATCAACGAGATTTTTGGCCATGAAAACACAATTTTGCAGGTTTTTCCTGTTCCTGCTTGCCGCTTTCTTTTTCCTTCCCGCCCCAAACCAGGGGGTTCATTTGGAAAATTTAAAGGCGGAGGTGCTGCTGAAGCTGCTCTCCCAAAATCGCAGTATTGATTTTAGCGCGATCGATTCCCTGCGCCTGGCCATTTTCTACGACCAGACTGACGCGCGGTCGCGCGGGGAGGCCGAAACCTACCGGCGCATCCTGGTTCAATATCCCAATCCTCCCTTTAAGGGTAAGGCGATGTCGGTGAGCAAGCATTCGGATATTCGTTCGGACAGCCTCGCCTGGGGAACCTTGCAGGCGGCGTTGATCATGCCGGGAGGAGAAGCGCGCCTCCCGGAAATTTTGAAACGCTGCGCCGATTACCGGGTGCTGTCCATGGCCACCGATACGGCCCTGGTCGCCCGGGGCATTTCCGTAGCGGTAGAGATAGACGCCCAACGGCAGCCCCTGATCTGCTTCAATTTAAGCTCCCTGGCGAAAGAAGGGGCGGTTTACGACGCGGAAATTCTGGAACTGGCCCGCTGTATGACCTGGAAGTAAAGGCCGCCCTTCGGCACCGCAGAAAAGCGGTTTTATACTGTATAAGGGCATAAGGTATAGGGTATAAGACATTGTTTTCCTTATACCTTATACCTGAAAAATTTAAAAACACAATTTATGACCTTACGCGGGATAATCACTTTTCGCTGTATTTCTCATAAATTTCGCGGATGCCCCGGGGATCTCCGATGATGGTCAGGCGGTCGCCTTCCTTTAAAACCGTGCGTCCGCGGGGTACAACAATTTCCCCGCTGCGATGGATGAGGGCGATCAGGCTGCCTTCCGGCAAAGTAAGGTCGCGAATGGCGTAACCGATCATGGAGGCGGCCCGGGAATCCGGATGCAGCACCAGGGAGATAAACCGGTCATCGCGCAAGAGAATTTCCTTCAGGTCTTGTTCATTTCGAGCTGAAAGCCAGCGTTTTAAGAAGGTCTCGTAGTCCGCGTGCCCGGCGATTTGCGCCAGAATGCGCAGGTGTTGGCCGGGGTCCTCATCCGGGCTGACCAGGAAGAAAAAGGCGTGTACCGGGGTGGGGGAAGCGTCTTTCCCCAGGAAATCCTCATCCACCTCAATGGGCACCCCTACCCGACAACGCACAATCACCATTCCCGGGCTTTCGATGCCGGGCAGGCGCATGTGCGGAAGCGCCACTCCCCGGGAGACCGGGGTGGCGCCCACCCGGGTGCCTTGCATAAAACCTTCCATCAAAGTTTCCCCCCTGCCGGGAAAGCGGTGTTCGAACCGCGCCGCGGCCTTGCCCACCACCTCTCCGAAGGTAACCGGCTCGCCCAGATCGATCACGCTGGCTCCGGCGATCACCATATCGAACGGATCCCGGTCTCGCAGGCCCTTCTCCTTCAAAATGCTGCGCAATTCCCGGTCCAATCCCTCGTAGCGGCGCTCTCCCCAGCGGGCAAATATATGATAGATGGCCCCGTCGCGCACCACTCGTTGCCGGGCATAATAAAAATACCAGAAAAGACCCAGCACAATCAAGCCGATGCTGAACAATATCGGGTGCCAGCCCATCTCGGTAATCAGCACCAGGGGAAAGATGACGCCGGATATTTGCATCCAGGGATACAGGGGGGAGCGGTAGCCGGGGTCATAGGAGGGAATCCGGCTTTCCCGCATCACGATAACGGCAAGGCAATTCAAAGCGAATAACAGGAGCAGAAAAGTACTGGCCAGTTTGGCAATTTTTAGCGGGTCGAAGAGAATCAAGCAGCCCAATACCAACCCGACGGTGCTGAGAATGGCGTTGGCGGGGGTTTGAAAACGGCTTAATTTTCCAAAAAAACCCGGGAGCAGGTAATCGCGGCTCATGGCCAGGGGATATCGGGAAGAACTCAATATTCCGGCGTTCGCAGCGGAGAAAAACGCTAAAATTGCCGCAATAGAGACCAGCAGTGCTCCCAGCGGGCCGGCGATTACCCGGGCGCTGGAGGCGACCGGGGTTAAATCGCCGGACAATTTTTCGGCGGACATCACCCCGACCATGGCCACGGTTCCAAATCCATACACCACCACCGCCGTGACAAACGCTAAAAAGATGCCCCGGGGAATGCTTTTCTCCGGTTGTTTGATCTCTTCGGTAATTCCGAAAATTTTCGTCAACCCCACATAACTCACATACACCGTGCCGGCAGTGGCCAGGATATTTTCAAAACCGCGCCCGAATACTCCCTCGAAATGCCGGAAATTGGTCTGGTAAAGGCCATTTCCGATGAACCCGCCCAGCAAAATCAGGAGACCGATGACCATAATACTTTGGAAAAAACCGCTCGTCTTGGCTCCGAACATATTGATGATTCCGAAAAGAACTGCAAATCCGCAGGCAATGGGCACAATCGGGATTTGGGGCAAGAAAAGGTTTACATAAGCGCCCATGCCGATCAGGGCAAAGGAGGTTTTGAAGACAAACCCCAGCCACGCTCCCAATCCGCCGATGGTTCCCAGCAGCGGTCCCAGGCTGCGATCCAGAAAGTAATAGATTCCCCCGGCGCGCGGCATGGCGGTGGCAAGCTCTACTTTACTGAACAGGGCCGGGATTATGGGAATTGCCGCGATAAGATAGCTCACGATCATGCCCGATCCCGCCTGGAATGCCGCCAGCCCCGGCAGCAAAAAGAATCCCGAAGCAACGGTGGCGCCGGTCGCAATCATGTAAATGTTGAAAAGGCCCAGTTCTTTTTTAAGCTGTTTGGATTTTTCCAGGATTGGCATCGGGTGTCAGGCGTAATTTATGGATGTTCGAGTGTGCCGACGTTATGGCATTTTTAGAAGGAACAGCGGCGGCGGCAAGTGGTCGGGCATTAGAGCGCCCGGATTCTCGAGTTACCAAACCCCCTCGAACATCAAAGCACCGGAATATTTCGCTATTCAACTCGACGGGCTTTAATACTTAAACTCCTGGCCCTTGTTCACGGCAATGTCTTTCGGGAAATAACGGTTATAGACCAGGTCGCTGAATTCCAGGGCTTCTTTGGAGTAGGGATTGATCCCCTGCTGAAAAAAATAGCTGTCGATCAGGTTGGAAGCGTGCTTCCAGTTAGGGGTGTTGTTCATTAAACTGAGGAACTCCAGGAATTTCTTTTCTTTCTTGCTGAAAATCTTCTTGATGAATTTCTTGCGCTGTCTGGGAGAGATCAGCCGGGTGATATCTTCCAGGTGGTCTCCGCGCATTTTCTGTCCCACCAGGTCCGCCAACTGCTCTGCCGCGGAAGCCCGCGCGGCAATCGTTTCCGCCGTGGCCGCCGCTGCCGGTTGCTCTTCTTCCTCTTCGTACTCTTCTTCCTCCGCTTCCGGCTCCACTTCCGCGGGGATTTGCACCTCTTCGGAGACGGAGATAGACTCCACCTCCACTTTCGGTTTTTCTTTCTCGATGTCGGCGATTTCCTCGACCGTTACTTTCTCTTCCGCGCGGGCCTTGCGCAGTTGCCGCAGGGTTTTGCCGGTGCGCAGGATTTGCTCCAGGTCGGCAATTGAAATATCCTTGCTTCCTTCCTGTCCCTGGCGTTCGATCAACGCGGCAAAACCATCCAGATTCCGGTCTTTCAGGATCACCAGCAGCATCTTGATATCCAGGGTGTCGGTAGGCGCGGGGCGGCCTTCGTTCACAAAATTGTTGATGGTCTTTACCGTTTGCAGCACCGTTTCTACCGGGCTTTTGGCATAGACCTGCCGGTCGATCCCGCTAATCAGTTCTTCGAATTGGGATTGGGAAATCTGGCGGAGATATTTCAAATTGAAATAATCCGTGAGAGCGTCTTTATAATACTGGAATTTGTCAAAATACTTCAGCATGTCGTACACTTCGATGGTGCTAACCACGAAGTTGTCTTTGAAGAGGAACTGGGTAAGCGTTTGGTGGGGGCGGATGAGGTAATTGGCCTCCAGCTTGATGGCCCGTTCCAGGAGGCGGTTGAACTGGTTGATATGGAAGGTGGCGGTCTGTTTCAAGACGTCGAAGATTTTGTCGATCAGCACCTGCACTTCCGGGGTCTGGTAATCGAAGCGTTCGCTGGCGCTGAACTTTTCCGCTTCTTCCCGGATCCACAATTCCACTTCCTGGTCGAAAAAGTGTTTGATGGAAGCGGGAATATTGCGGGTAAAAATGTACGCCAGGGGGATGCGCTCCATTCCCGGCTGCACCACTTCCTTGCGTATCTTTTGAATGATATTCTCGATGATCTGGTCTAACATGCCAAAACTCCGTCGATATAAATGAATTCGTTAAACAATAATAACTTACCTCCCCTTTATCGCCGCACGGGGAAATTCCCCAATAAGAATCGGCGAAGAACGGAGCAAGCTTCAGTTCGATTTTAAAAAAGTTGCCGTTGAGCGTGGCGCCTGGAACACGATGCACGGTTTTCGATTGTCCGGCATCTGCTGAAGCGCCGCGTCAGGAGTTGCGCTGGTAGAACAGGATTTGCTGCAATGCTTCCTGCGCCGCCCGGTCGATCCCCACCAGCAGCGCCCGTTTGAGCAGGCTCAAGCCCATGCAGATATCCTCTAAGCGGGGAATGGCGGCCAGGTCCGGCAGGTAACTGTAATCGATCCCGCCGAAACAGTTCACCCCCATGCCTAATTTGACCGCGGCCAGGGCGGCGGAGCTGAGCTTGTCGAACTCGACCAGTTCTTCATTCGAATCCGCAGCATTGGTAATTTCGCTGCAATCGAAATCCACGTAATCCAACTGAATGCGGTTCAATTGCTTGATGAGGTTGATCTCCGGGTAACACAATACTGCCACGGAGATGTTATTGGCGTGAAAATCCGGCAGAATGCCGGGAAGCTCATCATCGATGGCGTTAGCGGAAAGGGGCATAACCTTCAGCGGCTCCAGCTTGCCCACCTCCACAAAGGTGACCATATCCGGGTTGATGGAAAGCGCCATTTTTACGGATTGGGGGTCCGGCGGAATGCGCACATTCAAGAAGGTTTTGTGCAGTTTTTTGAGCAGTTGGGCGTCGCGCTCCTGGATGCCTTTCTGGGTGTCGGCCAGGGTCAGGCTGATGCCCCGTACGCCGGCGACTTCGCACAGCAGGGCATATTGCACCGGATCGAAATCGCTATCCTGCAGCGCGTAACGGAGGGAAGCCACTTCATCAATCGATACCGTCAATCGTTTCATAGCCCGTTCTCTTCCCGGTTATTTCGTTTCCCAAAAAACCAAATATAAAGAAATATAGTAAATTTGGCGAAATAATTTGCGGGTTAAAAAAATTAATCGGATGGGGAATAACAGTGATATGGTGTTCCAGTGTTATAGTGCGCAGGTGTTATGGTGTTTTAGAACCTGATCGCTAACCAGCGCACTAAAACACCATAACACTCAAACACTCTTCATCCCGGTATTTCATCCTTCCAGCGGGAAATCCGCCATTTTCCATCCCGTTTGACGAAATCGAAGATCACCACCCCGATCAGGGCGGGAATGTTGCTTCCCCCGTCGAGGGTTAATGTAAAGGTGATGGTATAGGAAGTGTCGGTGGAGGCAGGAGAAGGATCGGGAAGGGGGCGGTTGCCCCAGGTCAAGTCCAGGGTATTGAAAAAACGAAACATTCTCCCGGTGGTTTTCAATTCCTGGTCCCTGCCCCAGACAATCGGCTCGGGCGGGGTGACGTTAAAATTTTCGCTGATGAAGATAAAGGCGGAATCCAGCAGTTCGCTGTACACCAGCGAATCTTTAAAGGTATAGGCATACTGAAAATTTTGCAGCACTTTATCGGGGGTGTCCTGGTCGGTCAGGGGCGCGTCCCCTTCGCCGTTTTCCGCCTCACCGGGAGCAAACGGGTTGTTGCAGGCCAGCGCTGCCAGTAGCCCGATGATAAATGGCAAGCTCCGGAAAAAAAATCGCATAAAAGGATTTTCCTGATTAACGGAGATCGTGCTATCGAATTTGCATCGTTCTGTTCTTGTCTTATAAAATGAACCAAAAGCAATGTAACCCGCTTTCAGCGCTTTGTCAATATCGGATATTCGGTTCAAACATTTAGCGTAAAAGCGGCGAGGGAAAATTGCGTATTTCGCTTCTCTTAGACAACTTCCCCTGCTCGCACCATCGCCTCCAACTGTTTTTCTAACTCCGTTCCCATCTGCCGCCGCGGGGTTACTACCTCCAACTCCAGGTAGTATTCGCAGCGGTCGATGATTTCCCCAACCATTACCCCGGCCGCGGCATAGCCGAACGCGCCGGTCGGAATTTCCAACCCCACTAACCCCGGCAATGCAAACCCCAATCCCACCCGCAGCAGGCTTAGCAATGGCCGGGCGGGGCGGCCCTGCTTTTGAAAGCGTATTTTCCGGTGGGCGTACAGCCCCAATTTTATCAATCCCGCCAGGCCGAAGAGCAGCCCGTTCCCGGGAAAAAGCCCCGCCAGGTAGAGGCCGGTGAGCAGAACGCCGGCGCTGTGCCAGGAGGGCGCCGGGCCGGGTTGGGGGATTGCCCGGTACACCTTATCAATCGAAAACAGCGCTGCAAACCCCGCCAGCGCCGCCATCCCGCCGATGAGTTTGCTGCCCGGCCACGCCAGCAGGTACAGCGCCGCCAGTCCCATGAAAACGGAGAAAAAAATGATCTCCCGGCTTAGCCAGGAGTTGCGCCAGTTCAAAATAGCCCGCCAGGCACGGAGTTTCCTGCCCAGGTGAATTGTGCTCAATCCCATCCCGGCGGCGCCGGCGGCCAAAAACGCCCAGGGATTCACCGCAACGCCGGAGAGCAGCTTTGCACCGGCCATCCCCGCCAGCGCCGCGGCGATCAGGGTAAACGCAGCCAGGGTCCACTCGGATTTCAGGCCGATTTTCGTCGCAGGCGCCCTCGGCGAGGGCGGGGAATTCCCGGAACGGTCGCGCAGGCTCGCCATCACTTCTCCCGCGGGCGAAGCGCTGTATTCCGGCGCCCGGGTTCCCTCCCGCAGGGGAATGAAACGGATCGCCGGGCGAATGCCGGTCTCCGGGAAGCCGGGGATGGAGCCGGTATTCCCGTTCTCCGCGTATTCGCCGATTTGCAGCGCCCCGGTTGGGCAGAGCGCCACGCAGGCCGGCTCCAGCCCCTCTTGCAGGCGATGGTTGCAGAAGGTGCACTTCTCCATCACCCCCGCGGCGGGATTGAACTTCGGGGCATCGTAGGGGCACACCCAGGAGCAATACTTGCAGCCGATGCAGGCGTCCTGCGCGATGATCACCGCCCCGGTGGCGGGGTCCCTGGAATAGGCCAGCGCCGGGCAGTATTTCATGCAGGGCGCATCCAGGCAGTGGTTGCAGGCCAGGGAGAGGTGAAACAGCAGGATGGCGGGATAGCGCGCCTCATTGAAGGTGTGAATCTCCCGCCAGGGGCGCTGCGGCGCCAATTCGTTCTCGATGAGGCAGGCAACCTGGCAAGCCTGGCAGCCGGTGCATTTGTTCAAATCGAAGATAAAGCTGTGTTGCATGCTCAGGTTCCGGCTCAAATAAACGTTTGTTGATTATTGACCCACCCCTAACCCCTCCCAGGGGGGGAATTTCGGATGTTCTTGCGCGGTCTATCCGGCGTCAACTGGGAGAACTCTCCTCCTGGGAGGGGCCGGGGGTGGGTTCTCACTCTGCGCGCTCTTTCTCCACTTCCACTAAATTATCATGAAATGCCGCCCCGTAGCCCAGGTCGGTTTCCCGGCCATAGGAGAGGAAATTCACCGCGCCTCCTTCAGCGATCCACCAGCCGTTGGTCACTGCCACGCAGCCGGGTTTGAGGCCGAAATCCAGCCGCGCCGGCAGGCGCAGCTCCCCGCGGTCGTTGAAGATGCGCACCGTCTCCCCATCGGCGATGTTGCGCAAGCGGGCGTCCCCCGGGTGGATGGCAATGAAGGGCGCGGGGCTGACCTGGCGGATCATCTGCAAATTATTGAACTGGGAGTGGATGCGGTTTTTGGTGTTGGGAGTCATAAAATAGAGCGGATATTTCTGCGATTGCGGCGATTCCCGGCGCAACGACTCCTGCGGCTCGAAATAGTCCGGCAGGGGATCCACGCCCCAACGCTGCGCCGCTTCCTGCGAATAGAGCTCAATTTTGCCCGAGGGAGTGGGGAACACCAAATCGGAAAAAGCGATCTCCTGATGCCCCGGCGCAATCAGCGGCTCCTCGCGCAGTTTTTCCAGGGTGAGTTCCGGGAAGGGGGCTAATTTTTGGCGCAGGAACGCTTCCACGGCTTCGTCGGTGGGCGCAGGAATATTTGCCGCGGCGATTTCCGCCCCGGAAAATCCCAACCGCTGCGCTAACAGGTAGTAAATCTCCGATTCCGGTTTCACCTCGCCGGGCGGTTCCAGTACTTTTTGCTTCAGTTGGACGTAAGGATGCCAGTAGGCCCCGATCACGTCGGACTGTTCGAACATGGTTTTGGCGGGGAGGATGAGGTCCGCCTCCCGGGCGGTGTCGGTCATGAACTGCTCCACCACCACCCGGAACTCCAGAACCCGCAAGGCCTTCAGCACCGTGGGGGTTTCCGGGTTCTGGGTGACCGGGTTGCCGCGCTCCACCCAGATCATTTTCAAAGGCGGATTGGCGGCGGCGAGCATGTCCTGCCCCAATTTGCTGACGGAGATGGACACCCGTGCGACGCCGTCGGGCTTTTCCGGGGGATAAAAGGCGATGGGATCGTGCACCGCGTCGAAAATACTGCTCTGCAAATTGGCGAAAATCCACCCCGCTCCGGGTTTGCCGATGTTCCCGGTCAGCG
Source organism: uncultured Calditrichaceae bacterium (assembly GCA_964522165.1). Lineage (GTDB taxonomy): Bacteria > Calditrichota > Calditrichia > RBG-13-44-9 > J075 > JABWBP01. Next base: position 52,163 of record CAZFVV010000014.1, on the reverse strand, counting down.
CCAGCAGGGCGATGATGGCGCGCATGGCCTGGCCGCTGTTGGTGTAGCGCTGCATGCCGTACCCCGCGTTGATAGTCGCCGGCTTGAGGGCGCCTAAGTATTCCGCCAGGCGATGGATGTATTTTTCCGGCACGTCGGTGATCCGCGCGGCTTTCTCCGGGGTGAACTCCCGCGCCCGCGCTTTGAATTCCGGGAAACCGAGCACATGGCGCTCGATGAAGGCGTGGTCAAGGGCATCGTTTTCGATCAGCAGGTTGGCTGCGGCCAGGGCCAGCGCCCCGTCGCTGCCCGGGCGGGGTTGGATCAGCAGCTCCGCGCGCTCCGCGGTCTGGGTGCGGCGGGGATCGATCACGATCAATTTTCCCCTGCTTTCCAGGGCTTGATTGATGTAGAGCATCTGGTGAATATTAGTCTCCGCGGCGTTCCTCCCCCACTGGATGATCAGTTTGGCGTTGGCGATGTCCCAGGGCGCGTTGTGCTTGTTCGCGCCCAGGGTGAGGCGGGTGGCTTCCAGCCCGGCCGGCCAGCACAGGTCCCCGTAGGTGGCGGTGTAGCCGCCGAAGAGCCGCCAGAAATTAGTTGCCACGCCGTTCAGCAGCCCCTTGGTGCCGCTGGCGGAGTAGTAGAGCACGCTTTGCGGGCCGTACGCGGATTTGAAATAGCGCAGTTTTTCGACGATGATCCCCAGCGCCTCTTCCCAGGAGATACGCTCAAGCTTCGATGATCCGGGTATCCGCTTTAGCGGATGGAGAATGCGGTCGGGCGAGTGAACCCTCTCCACGTAGCTTAATCCCTTCAGGCAGGGGCCCTCGGGAGTGGCGCGGTTGCCGGGATGCGCCTCGATGCGGCGCAAACGCCCGTTTTCCACCTGCACTTTCATGGTACAGGTGCTGTAGCAGTTGCGGGGGCAGGCGGTGGTGTATGTGGGCATGGCTGCTCTCTTTAGGATAATGATTTGGTGAGAGGCGGGTCAGGGTGTTTGAGTGTTCTGGTGTTGGGTGTTACCTCGTTCCCAATCCGAAGCTTTGCGCTCCGTACGCCCCGCCGGCCGGGGAGCGCCCCCCAACTCACAAAATATCCCTGATCTTCTTATTCAGCATTTCCCGGGCGCGAAAAATCCGCGCTTTGACGGTTCCCAGGGGCAATTTCAGGATTTCGGCGATATCTTCATAGGATTTTTCTTCCTGGTGGCGCAGGATGATGACGTGCCGGTAGCGGGGCGGCAGCGACTGGATCGCGTCGTTGATTAGCTTGCGGCGTTCTTCGTTCAAGAGCTGTTTGTCCGGGGTAGGATCGTGATCGGGCAGCTCTACCTGCACCTGCTCATCTTTGTACTGCAGCGGTTCATCGATGGAGTAGGTACGCAGCTTCCGTTTGCGAAGGTAGTCGATGCAGTTGTTGGTGGCGATTTTCATCAGCCAGGTGGAAAAAGCAAATTCTTCATTGAAAGAAGAAAGGGCGCTAAAGGCTTTGATGAAGGCTTCCTGGCACAGGTCTTCCGCCTCCTGGGGGTTTCGCACCATCTTGAACATTACGTGGTACACCAGGTTGCGGTATTTCTTCAACAGCGCTTCAAATGCCTTCTGGTCCCCCCCTCGCGCCAGGGTGATCAGTTTCTGATCCTCGATTCTTCGCTCTTCAACGCTCATTTACCGCGCCCGCCGTTTCATCCTCATGCCACCATTTTCAAAAATATATGGAAGATAAGCAATTTTTGCAAATGTTTGCTTTGGCAGGTGCGGCTTGTCGCCAATCCAATAGCGGAATAATGCCTGCGTTCCTTGTCGGTTTATGCCAATTATTGGGCCGAGCCTTCCAGATCCCGGTTGCCGTCTATATATTTCAAGTTGAATTTAAAGCGGTCGATCCGCCACTGCCCGCCCTCTTTGTGAAGATGAAAATTATAGCTGCCCACAAAGGTGCGCGTATTTTGCCCGCTTTGATTCGGCAGGTAATGCGAGGCCGTTCCGTAACAAAATACCTCCGCTCCTTCCTGATTTATATTGATAATATAATTGCCCGCCTGATGGTGAATGGCTTTCAATGCCTTTAAGCCTTGATCCCATCCATCTACAATTTCTTGCGAGGTGAGGGTTGACGGTTCGCCGCCGGCCATCGAGGTCATATCAAACAACACCGTGGAGGCGAAAAGGCTTTTCACCTTCGGCCAATCGCGGTTATCGGTACTGATAAAAAGCTGGTTGACCGTTTCCTTTACCTGCTCTTTCTCCATCAGTTGTTGAAGCTGTTCATTTATCGCCTGGTCGGCATTACTTCCGCAACTATTTAGAAAAATTACGAACAACCCCATGAAAAGAATTATTTTCTTCACCGGAAATACCTCCTGCTTTATGATAGGTGATTTTATATCAACCGCGGTTATACTGCAAACGGGTATAGACTTTGGGGGGCCTATACCTGATACGCGATCCCGGATGCCGGATATTTTATTTATCGGGTATCCGGGATCAGCTATCCGGCATCATTAGAAAGTTAACATCGTGCCCATTTAAAGTATATAATAAACTGTCGGCCTTCATTAGTCAAGCTGGCGTTTATTTTTAAGAGCTGGGGAATACCTGTTCACCCCCATTCAATCTAAAACTGTAGTACTCCATTTCCCCTCTTCATCCTGAAAAACCCTTTTAAAAATAGTCCCTGAGGTCTATTGAAGAAGCATGGCAGCGATGGGTAAATTATGATTGCATACAGGCGCGTCGATTTCAAACCCAATGGAGGTCAGGCCATGAAAAAGCAAATGTTCCGGGTCGCAGCCTTTTTGATGCTGCTTCATCTCTTTAGGTTTTCAGGAGACACTCTTTTTGCCCGGGAAGGGCTACCGATTTCTCCCCATTTGTTACACGATCCCGTCCTGCTCAAACAGGCTCTTGAAAAAGGGGAAATTACTATTGAACAACTGACCGCAAAAGCTGTAAGCGGGGAGATAGATTGGTCTATATTAAACAAAATTGCCAGGGATAACCCGCGGGTGAACTTACAAAAAACTGAAGAAGCCCGTTACGCACAAATCGCCAAAGACTACCTGAAAAACCCGGAAAAATACCCGGCAGCCGCGGATACGCTTTTCCTGGTCCAGACATTTCCAAGCCTGCCTCCCTCCGGCAGAAACGGGAGCTACCTGGGGGAAGAAGTCGCCAACATTGGCGACGTGAACGCCGACGGCTATGATGACTGGGCATTGGGACTTAAAGATGCGGCTATTTACCAGACCGGGCAGAAAGTGGGAAAAGTGTATATTTACTTTGGCGGCGGCGCGCTGCTTAACGAAAAAAACCCGGATCTGATCCTAACCGGGGAAATTGAAGGGGATTGCTTCGGCTATAGCATCGCCGGCGCGGGCGACGTGAACAATGACGGGTATTCGGATGTGGTCGTCGGGGCTTATTCGGAAAATTTGAAGGGATTCGATATAGGCCGGACCTACATTTATTTGGGGGGACCGGCCATGGACAATATCGCCGATATCATCTTTAGCGGCGAGACGAGTTTGGATTACTTCGGTTATAGCGTCGCCGGCGCCGGCGATGTGAACCAGGACGGCTTTTCCGATGTGATCATCGGGGCTTACGGGAATAAAGCCAGCGGAGACTTTACAGGTCGCGCCTACCTTTATTTTGGGGGGGCGAACATGGACAATATCGCCGACGTTGTCTTCACCGGCGAGTCAGGTTATACTTACTTTGGTTATAGTGTCTCCGGCGCGGGCGACGTGAACAACGACGGCTTTTCGGACGTGATCGTCGGAACCGAATGGAATGCCGCCGGCGCCATTGAAGCAGGCCGCGCCTACCTTTATTTGGGTGGAACGAACATGAACAACGTCGCCGACGTCATCTTCACCGGCGAGGATAGTTGGGACCGCTTCGGCTACAGCGTCTCCTCCGCGGGCGATGTGAACTATGACGGATTTTCGGACCTGATCGTCGGGGCGGTAAAGAATGATGCCGGGGGGTTCGATGCCGGCCGCGCCTACCTTTACTTTGGAGGGGCGAGCATGGACAATATCGCCGACGTCGTCTTTACCGGCCAGGCTGATTCCGATTACTTCGGCAATAGCGTCGCCGCCGCTGACGTGAACAATGACGGCTATTCCGATGTGATCATCGGGGCTGAATGGAATGACGCCGGCGGAGTTGACGCCGGCAGCGCCTATCTTTATTTTGGGGGGGCAAACATGGACAACATCGCCGATGTCATCTTTACCGGCGAGGCCATTGGCGATCTCTTCGGCATCAGCGTTTCCGGTGGGGGCGATATCAATAATGACGGTTTTTCGGATGTGATCATCGGGGCTATCTGGAATGACGCCGGTGGAAACGATGCCGGCCGCGCCTACCTTTTTTGGGGGGGAGCGAGCATGGATAATAGCGCCGATGCCCTCTTCACCGGCGAGGCCAGTGGCAATAGCTTTGGCATTAGCGCCTCGTCTGCGGGCGATGTGAACAACGACGGGTTTTCCGATGTGATTGTCGGGGCTTATTTAGATGATACCGGCGGAGTTGATGCGGGTCAAGCCTACCTTTATTTTGGAGGGGCGAGCATGGATAATATCCCCGATGTCATTTTCACCGGCGAGGCAAGCGGCGATTACTTCGGCATTAGCGTCTCTTCCGCAGGGGATGTGAACAATGACGGGTTTTCCGACGTGATCGTCGGGGCTTACCAAAATGATGCCGGCGGATTTGAAGCGGGTCGCGCCTACCTTTATTTTGGGGGGCCGGGCATGGACAATATCCCGGACCTCATCTTCACCGGCGAAGCCAGTGTCGATTACTTCGGCGTTAGCGTCTCCGCCGCGGGCGATGTGAACAATGACGGGTTTTCCGATGTGATTGTCGGGGCTCAAGCGAATAGCGCCGGCGGAACTTTTGCGGGTCGAACCTACCTTTATTTTGGGGGGGCGAACATGGACAATAGCGCCGACGTCATCTTCACCGGCGAGGCTGATTTTGATAACTTTGGCAATAGCGTCTCCGGCGCGGGCGATGTGAACAACGACGGGTTTTCCGATGTGATCGTCGGGGCTTACTCCAATGATGCCGGCGAATTTGATGCCGGCCGCGCCTATCTTTATTTCGGAGGGGCGAGCATGGACAATAGCGCCGATGTTATTTTCAACGGTGAAGCAACTTTTGATTACTTCGGTATTAGCGTCTCCGGCGCGGGCGACGTGAACAATGACGGTTTTGCGGACGTGATCGTCGGGGCCTACGCAAATAGCGCCGGGGGATTTGACGCCGGCCGCGCCTATCTTTATTTTGGGGGGGTGAACATGAACAACACCGCCGACGTCATTTTCACCGGCGAGGCGAATTATGATTACTTCGGCTACAGCGTCTCCGGCGCCGGCGATGTGAATAACGACGGGTTTTCAGATGTCATCGCCGGGGCTTACGGGAACAAAGCCGGGGGAATTTTTGCCGGCCGCGCCTACCTTTATTTAGGGGGGGCAGGCATGGACAGTACCGCCGACGCCCTTTTCACCGGCCAGGCGCTTGATGGTTACTTCGGCAACAGCGTTTCCTCCGCGGGGGACGTGAACAATGACGGGTTTGCGGATCTGATCATCGGTTCCCCGGGGAACAGCGCGGTGGGGTATCAAATGGGCCATGCATACTTGTATGCCGGCAGCGCCGTCAGCACCGGTATAAAAGACAAAGAAAATATCATAGCCGGGGGCTGCCAGCTTTTCCAGAACTATCCAAATCCTTTCAACCCCACCACTAATATTCGTTTTTCCCTTCCCCGGCGGGAACATGTAACGCTGAAAATCTTCGACCTGCTGGGCAGGGAAGTCGCCGCCCTGGTCGAAGAGTATTTAGGCCCGGGAGAGCATTCCGTGGTTTTTGATGGCCGCGGCTTATCCAGCGGCGTGTATTTCTACCGTTTACAAGCCGGTGCATTCCTTGGGCAAAAGAAATTGGTTTTGTTGCGATAGTATCAAATAGAGGCAATGTTAAAGAATTAATTCCGGCCGATCTACCTCCGAGAATTTATGGCACACGGGACACCATTTTTGCAAAATGAACTTTGCATTCCTTTTGTTCAAATTGTCATGCAACCACTCCCGCAAGCCCAACCTGCCCCCATCTTCTTAAGGTTATGATTGTGGTTTTGCGAGAATGTAACACACATGGTCGCCCCCAAGCCAATCCGGCGCGCTAGCGGCGATGCGCCGGTCGATCGGCATCAGCAGTTTGCTCTCCGCCCTGGCCCAGGCGTAATTGCGAAATTGCTCCGGGTTGGGCAGCAGCGGGCAGAGGCTGATTTTCTTGAGCAGCCGGAAATGTTCCCTGAAATCCCGCTTGCGGTAATAGAAGAACCGGAAACCGCTCGCCAAAATCCCCTTTTTCAGAAAAAAGCGCCGCGCCGCCGTACGCAAACGGAACTGCCCCAACCATCCCAACAGGGTGAAAAAGTGAAACGGCGGCATGGAGACCAGCACCAATGCGCCCCCCGGCGCCAGCATGGAGTTCAGTTTTTGCAGGATTTCCGGCAGGTTAGCGAATACGTTGATAACGCCAAAATTCAGGAGGATGACGTCGTAGGGCGCATCCGGTTGGTAGAATTCCAATGGAACGTTGGCAATGCGGGCCTCCAGCTTCAGCCGCGTTGCTTTCTCCCGCGCCAGCTCTGCCATGCGCGGGGAGCTATCCAGGGCGTCGATCTTTAAACCGAGAGATTTGTAGAAATCGAAATCCGACCCTGGCCCGCAGCCGGCGTCGAGGAGGCGCGTACCCGGGAGTAAATAGGGGGCAATTTCGGCGTGTACCCGCTCCCGCTGGTAACGCCCCAGGGGATTTCGGTTGAAGCGCTCCTCGTAAACCTCGGCGTAGTTGTCAAACGGTTCCTGGAGATTCATGGGAGTAAGAGATTAATTGGCAATTGGCAATTGAATTAAGGGGATCAGGTGCGGGTGTCGGCCAGCCGTCGGATTTGGAAATCACAGTAGGCCGAGCGAACGGTGTGGTAAATCCGTTTCAGCAGTTGGCGGTTCACCTCGCGAAGCTGTCTTTTGCGGTATTCGCTAGCCATTTTCTTAGCAGCAAAATCGTACAGTTGGTAGGTAAGGCGGTTGTGGATATTCAATTCCCGCTGGAGGTGCGATTCCCAGCCGTTTTGGTAAATGATTTGATCTTTGATCTCTTCGTACATCGCAGTTCCCCGCAGGGGGTAAGCGACCGTGGTCAGGTAAACATCCGGCTGGGTATCGCGCACGAACGCGATGGTCTCGTAAATGTCTGCCAATTCCTCGCCGGGGTAGCCGAACATCAAAAAATAGCCGGACTGCAATCCATGTTTCCGGCACAAGCGGGTCGCCTCGGCGACTTGTGCTTTAGTCACCCCGCGGGACATGGCGTCCAGCACCCGTTGGCTGCCGGATTCCGCCCCAATCCATACCCGGTAACAGCCCAGGTTCTTCAACATTACGGCGATCTCTTCATCGAAGCGATCCGCCCGGGCAATACATTCAAAGGGCAGGTAAATATTCTCCGCCTTCATCAACTCATGAAATTTCACCAGCCAGCGTTTATTGACCGTGAAAACGTCATCGGCATACCAGAGGTGGGTGGGACGGTATTTGGCAATGATTTCCCGGATCTCTTCCACTACCTTCTCCGGGCGGCGGCGGCGGTGGGTGTGGCCGTACACCGAATGGCTGCACCATTTACAGGTGAAGGCGCACCCCCGGGCGGTGATCAGCGAAACCGAACGCTGCCCATGGTATTTTTCCCAGGTATCTAAGTATTTGGAGAGATCGATGGCCTCGCGATCCGGGAGGGGATATTCATCCAGCTGGCGGCGGCTGGCCTGGCGGGGATTCTGCACGATGTTTCCCTGCGCGTCTTTGAAACTCAGGTTGGGAATATCGAACAATTCCTGTTTCGTTTTGTTTCGTAGCGCCTCCAGCGCCGCCATCAGCGGTTCCTCTCCTTCACCGGAGATGATAACGTCCGCCCCGTAGCGCAGAAATTCCTCTACCTGCGTGGAGGCGTCCGGCCCGCCTAGGACGGAGATGATCCCTTTCTCCCGGCAGTAATCGATTAACTTGAGCACGGTGTACTTGGTCAGCAGGTTACAGTGAATGCCTAAGATCGCCGGTTCCTTCTCTTCCAGGTAGGCGATTAAGGCCGGGTAACTAGAAAAAGTGGTATCGTACACCTCCACGTCGATGCGGCGCTGTTTCAAATATGCGGAAAGATACAGCAGCCCCAGGGGCGGGTAGGGCTTCATGATCTGCTTTTCGTGTTCATCTTCTTCTAAAAAATAAGTATGGGTGAGAATTATTTTCATCGACCGGGCAGACTCAGTTTTCATTCAACGCATTGGAAATCAAATTTCCCGCTTCGGTTACTGAAAGCGCTTTTTTCAAAGACAGGCGAAGGTTTTCCAGCAATTCAATGCTGGTAATTGAAACGATTTTTTTAGCCAGCTCAACTCCCGCTTCACCAAATTTGATTTCCAGAATATCTGCAATCGCTTTGTGCAGCCCCTGTTGCAGTCCTTCTCGGAGCCCCTCTTGAAGCCCTTCCTGACGCCCTTCCTGACGCCCTTCCCTGATTCCTTTTTGCCTGCCGATCCGCTCGGCGGTAGATAAAACAGCCATTTGATGTTCCTCTTCGGTTTTTACAATCTCCTGGTAAATTTTATCTTCTAATTCTTCCGGCAAATTCATCATCCAGTCTATGAAATTATACAACGCAGATATAGTTTCCCGGTTCATGCCTTGCAAATATAACTCTTTCAGAAAGCGTTTTTTCCAGCCGTATCGCTCACGATCATCTCCTTCCGTTTCCTGCGTTTTCAAATACGCCATCACTACGTAGGCAAAAGGGCTTTTACTTTTTCGAAGCGCGTTCCATTTTTTGCGATAATCAATCAACTTTATTACCGGGAACTGGAAAATCAGGTTGAATCTCCAGCGGGAAACGCGGTACTCGGCGGGGCGGTATTTTTCATCCGTATCCGTCAGTACCGCTAAACTGATCACCTCTTTATGATACCGGTCGAAAATCCGGTAATTATAAATGAACATCCGCTCGGGGAAATTCTCCTCCGGGTATCCCTGAATTTCCAGATGGATCAACAACCACTTCTCCGAACCATCCTGAAGATATACCTTCACTAATTTATCGACGATTCGGCTGCCCAGAGAACTATCTTTTATGATTTTTGTGAGTTCCTTGTCCAGGAACTGATACCCGGCAGAAATATCAATATCGCGATAAATCTCCGGAAAGAAAAATGCCAAAAAATCCGGAAACAGCTCATCAAGGATATTTTTCCATAAAACGTCCTGGTTCATCATGCTCACCCATTACGGCTTAAGGGGATCGGTAAGGGGTTTCCCGGTAGCGGCGAACTTTCGCATTTTCAGCCGGTATTTCAGCATTCCCGGGATATGGCGGTGCTGGGCCGCCAGCCGGCGGAGGCGCTTTTTGAGCGGCTGGGGGCGCAGCAGGGAAATAAACCCGAAATAGTGGTGGGTGTATTGGTGCAGCGCCCGGTAAAAATCGGGGTGATATTTGCCGGGGAACATCAGCGCCAGGTCGCCGCTGTCGCTCCAGTTTTGTTTTTCTCCCATTTGGGAAGCCACTTTTTCGTAGAAAGGGGTGTCTTTCAAGGGGTAAGAGACGGAAATGCCGATATGATCCGGCAAGCATTCCCGCAGCAAATTCAGGGTTTTGCGAATGTCTTCGTACTCTTCCCCGGGGTAGCCGTATTGCAGGAAAAAACCCACCTGGATGCCCTGCCGCTTCAAGAGCCGGTTGGCGGTTTTGATGGTTTCGAGCGTCTCATCCTTGTCCATGGCGTCGAGGATTTTCTGCGAGCCGGATTCCACCCCTAACCACACCTCGGCGCAGCCGGAGCGGGCCAACTCCGCGGCGGAGGTTTCGGTGATCAAATCCGCGCGATTCTGGCATTTGTAGGGAATGCGCACGCTCAGGCGTTCCAGCTCATCGGCAAATTCTCCCAGCCAGCCCGGTTTCAGGCCGAAGATATCATCGGTGATCCACAAATGATCTGCTTGCAATTCTTTAGCCAGGTAATGAAATTCCTGCGCCGCCCGCCGGGGAGAAAGCGCCTTGTAACTGCGCCCGTAAAGCGGCTTCGCGCACCAGTTGCAGCGATAGGGGCAGCCGTGCGAAGTGGAAACATTCAGGGAAAAATAACCGTGCCGGGAGCGCCACATCTTACGGTAGGGAGTTAAATCCAGCTTCTCCCAGGCTGGCAGGGGCGCTTCTTCCAGCGGCAGGTTTTTGCGAACCTGTTCCTTCTGCACCGGCCGGCCGGATTCCGGGTAGGAAATGCCCTCCAGGGATTTGAGCGGTTCCGCAGATTTTTCCCGGCGATAAATTTCCAGCATCTCCACGATCGTTTTTTCGGCGTTGCGATGTACCACAAAATCGAACCCGGCACGAAGATAAAGCTCCGCCCGGTCGGAGGCGTCAGAGCCGTGCGCAATGAACAACCCGGTTTGGGGAACCGCTCGAAGAACCTGGAAAATCGCGTCGCGCATGTTTTCCAGGCACATCTTGGTCAAGAAATTGAAATCATCGTCGTAGAGGATAAAAACCTCCGGCTGCGCTTTTCGAAGCGCCCCGGCCAGGCCGCCAGGGTCTTTATCGAACATTACGTCATAAAACTCCACATCCAGCCCCAACTCCTGCTTGATCCAGGCCGCCAGGGTAATGGAAGCCAGCGGCGGATAAGGTTTTTGGTTCGCGGCCTCCTTGGGGTCCAGGTATAGAAAATAGGAATGGCTGATGAGAATCTTCATGGCGGTAAATTTGTTTGGCGCTCCGATAAGTATGAGGCGTAAAACGGGATGCGTATTGCGTATCGCGTATTCTATTCCCTTACGCAATACGCATTACGCTTCCCCCCGCTTATAACAATCCCGGGTAAGCAGTCTCTATTTCCCGTTCGATTTCCCGGTAAATGGTTTCGTAAATGTCCTGGTGATCGACCCGGTTCAGTTTCGCCAGCCCGCGGTCGAGCACGATCCCACGCCCGAATTCCCGGGGATATTTTTTTGCCAGGCGCCGGGTGTAGCCTCGATACGCCAGGTTATTCAACGCGGAGATCCAGCGCCAGGGGTAGATTTTTCCTTTACGGTGGCGGCCGTTCGGCAGGCAATAGAAACGCTCCGCCTCAACCCCCGCCCGGGCGTTGGGAAGAAAGCGAAATATCCAGTGATTACTCTCGATCAACCTGCGGCTGAAACCGTTTTCGAGCAGCGGCACCATTTGCATCATCTGCACCGCGGTGTAATAATCCTGTTGGCGAATGTGCAAATTCTCTTCATCCACCAGGTAATTGATGCAGAAAACCCCGCGCTTGCGCAGCGCCTTGCTGAAAAGCACCAGCGCCAGGTAGCAGAGCCACAAGCGATCTTTTTGGGTGACCAGGAACAGGTCGATATCGTCGCGGTTGCGGCAGGATTCGAAAGCATTGGAGCCGGTCAACCCCAGGTATTTTACCCAGGGCATTCTGGAAATGAAGGAAAGATAGCGTTTATGGCGAAGAAACAAGTCCCGGCTCCAGCGCCGCCTTTCCCGCAGGGATGTTTCCATATCCCTGGTGAAGAGAATATCTCCCCGCTCGAAGATGATAGCCCGGCGTTTCAGCGCCTCCACGGCCTCATCAAAGCGCTCCCGTTCCATTTTCACTCGAAGGTAGCGGTACACCTGGTCGCGGGTAAAGGCGCTCTGGAAATAGTGCGCCAGCATGATGGTAGCGAAAATTTCTTTATAATACAATGCGAGGTTCCCTGGTTGCGATGATTTGTTCCAGTAATTGCAGGGTCGCCCGGGCGGTATTTTGCCAGGAGAGGCTCCGGATGGTCTCCCGGCCGATTTTCCCGCGGAAAGAAGCGGCTAATTCCTGCCCGATCCGCGCGGCCCATAATTCTACCTCCAGATGCTCGAAAATATAAGGATGATTTCCCAGAAATTCAGCGACAGTGTTATTTTTGTAGAGAAACGCCGGGCAGCCGTGGCTGAGCGCCTCGAAGGGGGTAAACCCGAAGCCCTCGTATTCGGAGGCGTTGAGGAAAAAATCGCAGCCCCGGTAATAAAAGCTCAACTCTTCCGCGGGAATGGCGCTGGCAAGCACGATGTCGCGGCGGAAGGGAGAGCGCCGGATTTCTGCAAGAATCTCCTTATACCCGTTGGCCGGCTGCCCTACCACCAGCAGCCGGTGCGCCAGCCGCCGGGTCGATTTCAGATGATTGAAAAGCCGGATGATGAAAGGAATGTTCTTTCGCACCTCGAAGGTATTCACTGCCAGGATAAAGGGCGGTTCTACCCGGGGCGAAAAAGGCGCGGGTGCGTCCGCATCGAGAAGATGATCGGCGCCGGGATAGATTACCGCGACCCGGGGGGCGTACTCCGGGAACAGGCTGCCAATCGCCGCCGCCGTGGAACGGGAAATGGCCACAACGCGGTCGCAGCGGGACAGGAAGGTTTTCATCCGCCGCCCGAAATAGAGGCGCTTCAGCAGCGGGTAAAATTGCGGGAACAACAGAAATCCCATATCGTGAAAGGCGCTGACCAGGCAATAGCGAGCATCTGCCGGGGGGCAGATGTAATGCGTGGCGTAGAAAACGCGGATATTCTCTTTGATCAGCAGGGATTTTAATTTGAATTCGTAAAAATAGAGCCGCACGGCCCGGCGCTCCAGGGGAACGGGGACGATTTTATCACCCGGCCGGAGCAGGCCGGCAAACAAGGGGCGATGCTGCGGCCTGCAAAATACCGCAATCGGGAAAGGGCGGGAGATTTCCAGCAGGCTTTTGGTGAGATGGTAAATGTAATAAGCCGCTCCGGAAAAAACCGCCGGGAGCGCCAGCGCGTCGATTCCCACGAAACCTTTGGTGGAGGAAGAAAAACCGGCATTGGAGCGCCAGGGCGGGGCTACGGGATGGTGATGCTGGCCTGGGTTTGCGCTCATGGCGAAGCGATGCTGGCGGTGCTTAAGGTTAATCTTTTCTCCCTTGCTCCTGAACGGCGCGAGCAGTTGCGGGCGGATGAGTGAGAAGTTAATTTTTTGCTACCGTATTTTATACACCTAAGTTCATTTTAAATATGAAGGTAGCAGATGGCGCTGCAATGAACGGGCGAACCGAAAATGGTCAATCCGCCCCAAAAAGTCAAGCGTTTTTTCTACCGTTTTCATTTTAATAATGGGGAGTGTAACTTCCCGGGTCAGTGATATTGAGTACAGTCCCGGGCAAAGGAAATAATTATAATGCGAACGGGCGTGAACTTATTTGGATTGATACCGAGGCCAAAATGCTTGCGATCGAGATGACTGGCGTCTCCAAAACCTATTCCGGCGCTCCCCGGCCGGCGCTGGAAGCAATCGACCTGGAGGTCGCCGCGGGGGAACGGCTTGGCCTGATCGGCGCCAACGGATCGGGCAAAACCACGCTGATGCGTTTGTTGATGAATTTTGTGCTGCCGGAGCGCGGTTCTATCTGGATTCTGGGAGAAAAAAATCTGGAAAAAGCCCGGCGATTCATGGGGTTCGTGCCGGAGCGGCAGGAAGGCATGGAAAATTTCACCCCCCGGGAGCTGCTCCGCATCTCCGCGAAAATGTACCGCATGGAGAAAAACCGGGCGGCTGAGCGCATCGAGGAAATGCTGAACTTTACCCAACTAACCGGGGTTGCCGGGGAGTTGGTAGCGGGATTTTCCAAAGGCATGGCGCAACGGCTGCAAATCGGGATTGCCTTGATTCACCAGCCCCGGATCCTGCTGTTGGACGAGCCGATGTCCGGCCTTGATCCCGGCGGGCAAAAAGACGTGCGCGAGGTGTTGGCGCGGCTCTCCGACCGCACCCTGGTGTATGCTTCCCACAATTTGGAGGAAATCGAAACGTTTTGCACTGCCGCGGCGATTCTTCAAAGCGGGGAAATTATTCAACGCTTGAATTTGCAGGAAATCCGGCAAGAAATTTATACCCTGGACGCGAGCCGTCCGGCGCTGGAGATCCTGTTACGCTTTCCGGATCTGAAGCCCCGGGTGTTGCGGGAAACAGGGGAAACGGTGCGGGTGGAATTTGCCGCCGACTCTCTGAAGATTCAAAAATTGCTGGCGGCTTTGAATGAGCGCCGCGTCGATATTCAGCGCCTGCGCTCCCGCAGCGTGCTGGAGGATTATTACCATCGCTACGTGGCGGGCACGGGCGAGGCGTGATGCGTAAACCG
>CAZFVV010000014.1:0-37827 GCA_964522165.1 uncultured Calditrichaceae bacterium | reverse complement strand
AGGATTATTACCATCGCTACGTGGCGGGCACGGGCGAGGCGTGATGCGTAAACCGCATTACGTTTCACGTTTAATCACCCTTTTGATTTGTACCGTTGACGTTTACATTTTTTTCCGTATATTTCTACCGGTTGGATGGAGGAGCATCAACCTGGCAGGGGTTTGAGAAATCCCGGGAGAAGAAGATACTGCCGCAAATTTCGGAGCGTTTAAACTAAGGGAAACGGATGAAAGCGATCTTGTTGGATTTCGACGGGGTGGTCATTCGCAGTATGGAAGACCATTATGAAGGATGGCGGCGAGCGTTGGAAGAATACGGTATCGAAATGAGCCCGGAAGAGTTATACGTCCTGGAGGGAGCGGCGCTGGAAGAGTTGGCGGTGCAATTCACCCGTAAATACAATCTTCCGGCAGAGGAGAAATTCAACATTCTGCGAAAGAAACGGCTTTATTATGACCAGATCAAAAAGCTTGAATATTATCCCCATTTGATCGAATTATTGGACTGGATTCGGGAAAAGAACTTGAAAAGCGGCCTGGTTACCGGCGGCGACCGCGGGCGGGTGGTCGAAGCGCTGGAGAATTTCGGCTTGCAAGATCGCTTCGACGTGATCATCACCGCCGATGACGTTTTTCAAACCAAACCCTCCCCGGAGCCATATTTGAAGGCTGCACAGACTATCGAAGTGGAGCCGGGGGAGTGTGTGGCCATCGAAAATGCCCCTTTGGGAATTTTGAGCGCCCGGAACGCCGGAATGCGCTGCATCGCCGTGGCCACCACACTTTCACCAATGTACTTAAAGGCGGCGGATGTGGTTGCCGATAATTTAGAGGAAGTTCTGAAGTCACTTAAGAAGATGTATTGAAAAAGGCGCTTGCGCACTTTCGGGCACAACAATACCATAACTGTTTTGAAACCTCACCGCGAAAGGATGGCACGGTGCACAATATCAACAATGCCAATCACTTAGGAGAATTTCCCGGCCTGCAATGGACCCGGAAGGACTCCGAGGAACTGGTGGTGCTGTATTTGAACGACTATTATCGAACTCTGGATGAATATTACCTGCGGGAGGCGCTCCAAATCGCCAAGGATGACGGGGTGGATTTCGATAAAGTAATGCGAAAGGTGCGCTTTCAGTTGAGCTAACCTTTCGATGATGGGATTCTAAAATCAAAAAGGCGATTCCGCTTTGGCGGGACCGCCTTTTTTGTTGAAAGCTTATGGCCCGGAAACGAGGTCAGAATTTGAGAATTACCAGGGTCACATCGTCATGCAAACGCTCGCCGGCGAAGTTTTCCACCGCTTCCCGGATATCTGTTAGTAGAGCATCGGCAGATTTTTCATGATGTTCGCGGATAAATTCAACCAGGCGTTCCTCCCCGAATTCCGCTCCCCGGGAATTTCGCGCTTCGACCAGCCCGTCGGTATATAATACCAATACATCCCCCGGCTCAAATTGTAAAATCTCCGACCGGAAAGGCGGCTCCGGCATCAGCCCGATGGCCGGGCCGGTGGGATTTAACCAGCATGCCGTCGCGGAGCCGGGCTTCCACAATAGCGGGGGATGGTGCCCGGCATTGCAATATTGCACCGTACGGGTTTTTATATCGACGTTTACCAGCGCCAGGGAAATAAATTGCAGCAGCTTCAAATTGAAGCGGAATAATTCATTCAGGCGGAGCGCCAGCTCGTAAGGGTTTTCGTATTCCGGGCCGAGAATGCGCAGGGAGGCTTGCAGATTGGACATCAACATGCTGGCCGCCAGCCCCTTGCCCATCACGTCGGCGATGACCACCCCCTGGGCGCCGCTTTTCCAGCGGAAGAAATCGAAATAGTCGCCGCCTACGATGGCGGCCGGCCGGGTGTGGGCGGAGATTTGCGTCCCCTCTAAAACCGGCATGTAGCGCGGAAGCAGCTGCTGTTGAACTTTGGCAGCCAGCTCCAAATCGCGTTCCAGGGCGCGAACCTGCTCCTCGGAATAGTGGCTGATACAGACGCGGGTGGTAAAGTCCAGCTCCAGACGCTCCAGTTCTACGTCGCTGCCGTCGGCGCATTCGATGCAGCGCCCGAATTCCCCCACATCGATGCGCTTGAGGGCCTCGTCGAGTTTGGTGATGACCTGCAAAACCTCGTCGAGCGGGGCGCCGCCTAAGTGCAATTGTTTGCTGGCAATATCGGATTGGTACCACGCCAGAAGCGAATCACGGTGCTGCGTCAGGGTATCGCGGAATTGCTTCAGGGTTTCTTGATTCATATCAACCTCGCCGGATAATCGCCCCAATGCTACGATCCTGCGGAGAAAAAGTTTACTATCGCAATGCTCTTCTTGCCCTTATGGCGTTACATCACCTTCTGGCGGATAATGGTCTGGCTCCGCTGCGATCCTACGGAAACGATTTTAATTGCGCAGCCGGTCAAGTTTTCCAGGAATTCCAGGTATTGGCGGGCCACCGCGGGGAGGTCTTCCCAGCTCCGGGCTTCGTTCGTGGGCTGTCCCCAGCCCGGCAGGGTTTGGTACTCCGGCTGGCAGCCCTGGAGAATGCGGGGGTCGGTGGGAAATTCCATCAGCAGCTTGCCGTTGAAGCGGTAGCCCGTGCAGACTTGAATGCGCTCCAGTTTGTCCAGCACGTCTAACTTGGTAATGGCCAGGGAATCGATCCCGTTGACGCGCACGGCATACCGCGCTACCACCCCATCGAACCAGCCGCAGCGCCGGGGCCGGCCGGTGGTAGCGCCGAATTCCTGCCCTTCCCGGCGCAGGAACTCCCCTTCCGCCCCGGTTAGCTCGGTGGGAAACGGGCCTGCCCCTACCCGGGTGGTGTAGGCTTTCATCACCCCCATCACCTCGGTAATCCGGGTGGGGCCGATTCCCACGCCGATACAAGCCCCGCCGCTGACCGGGTTGGAAGAGGTCACGAACGGATAGGTGCCGTGGTCCACGTCTAACAAAGTGCCCTGGGCGCCTTCTAACAACACCGATTTTCCATCCTCGATGGCATTATTCACGTAAACCGAAACGTCTTTGATGTAGGGATCGATCAGCCGGTCGAACTCCAGGTATTCCCGCACGATGCTTTCCACGTCCAGGGGCAGTTTTCCGTAAATTTTGTTGAGCACCTCGTTTTTCTCGTTCAGGTTCCGGCGCAGCTTTTGCTCGAACAGCTCCCGGTCCAGCAAATCCACGATCCGGATGCCCTTGCGATCGGCTTTGTCCACATAGGCCGGCCCGATCCCCCGCCCGGTGGTGCCGATTTTCTGCGCGCCTTCTTTTTCTTCGCTGGCGCTGTCCAGCAATTTATGGTAGGGCATGATCAGGTGCGCTTTCTGGCTGATCCACAGCCGCCCCTGCACCCGGATGCCCTCGCTTTCTAACAAACGGATTTCTTCCAGCAGGGCCAGCGGGTCGATTACCACCCCGTTCCCGATGACGCACTCCGCATGGGGATGCAAAATACCGCTGGGGATCAGGTGCAAAACATATTTTTTGTCGTGAATGATAACCGTGTGGCCGGCATTCGCCCCGCCCTGGTAGCGGGCGACCAGATCGAAATTCTCGCTGAGCAGGTCAACGATTTTGCCCTTGCCTTCGTCGCCCCACTGCGCCCCGACAACGATAACAACCGACATTCCATGCCTCCGGTTGGTGTGAAGATAGTTTTATGCTTTGGGAAGATAGACGGATTGAGATATTGAAGTATAAAGTAGCGGGTGTAAAGGAGAAATACTCAGTGCGAGTCAATTTTTGCATCCTTTAACGCCGGTGTAATCGCGTAAAGTGGGCTATCAGCCGGGAAAAGCAGGCGGTACCCCCAAACTCCCGAATACACCAACCCGGGATATTTTATACCTGAAAACTGCCGATGGCGGACTCCCGGTCCTCGTACGCTTCGAAAATTTCATCCAGGCGGGTAATATTCAACAAATTCTTGACCAGGGGAGTGGGGCCGGCCAGCTTCAAATCTCCCCCGTTTTGCTTGAAGGTAGTTAAGGCGTTGATCAGAATTCCCAGGCCGCTGCTGTTCATCCGTTTGACCCTGCCCAGGTCTAACACCACCTGCAAGTTACCTTCATCCAGCAAGTGGTTGATCTCCTCGTTCAATCTTACCGCCTCCGGCCCCCCCATCACGTCGCCCTCTAAATTGATAACGATAATGTCGCCGTGCTGCTCTTTCGCTAAATTCATGAATTCCCCCGGCAGTTATTTTCTTTTTAAGGAGACCTTTGCGGCCCTGCGAAGTTGCCATTCTACCAGGATCGGGGATGCGATATAAATGGAAGAATAGGTTCCGACCCCAATTCCGCACAACAGGGCAAAAGCAAAATCCTTGAGAATCTCTCCCCCAAAAAAGTAGAGCACCACGATCACCAGCAGGGTGGTTCCGGAAGTAATGATGGTGCGGGAGAGCGTCTCGTTGATACTGAGGTTGATCACATCGGAATAGCTGCGCGCCTGGCTTTTGAAGGATTTCAGATTCTCGCGGATACGGTCGAACACCACGATGGTATCGTTCAGCGAATATCCCACGATGGTGAGCAGCGCGGCAATAATGGGAATGGTAATCTCTTTGTTGAGGAGCGAGAATATCCCCAGGGTGATGATGATGTCATGGAAAAGCGCCACCACCGCGCCCACCCCAAAACGGAACTCGAAACGGAACATAATGTAGAGCAGAATGAGCAGCATGGCGAACAGAACCGCCTGCACGACCGCCCAGACCAGCTCCTGGCCGATTTTAGGCCCCACGCTCTCCCGGCGCCGTTCGATGAGATTATATTCCGGAAAACTGCTGTCCAGTTGATTCAACAGGTTGGTTAGCGTTGAATCCGCGTCTCCTTTAATGCTCTCCACATCTACCTGAACGGAGATTTCCTGGCTGCTGCCGTAGTGCTTGATTTCGGATTGCCCCAATCCGGCCGCATTAAAGATGCTGCGTACCCGGTCTATGGGAATGCTCAGGGGAAGCTCGGGATCATTTTTGTCTTCAAAACGAATTTCCATGAATGAGCCGCCGCGAAAATCGATCCCGAATTTGGGACCGCCGTGGAGCACCAGGGAAATTAGGGAAATGGCAATCAAACTCATGGATGCCAGGAACATCACTTTGCGAAGGCGCATAAAGTCAATACTAGTCTTTCCAAAAAAGCGCATTTTCGTTCTGTCTCCTTCTACCGAAGTAAGGTTTTCACCCGCGTGATTAAAAAAAAGTCTCAAGAACCAAAACCAAAAGCAAGGAATCAAGCTCAAGGTTGGGAGTTACGGTTTTTTGCGCTATGCTCTCTGCGCCATGCGCTTTGCACGTGCTCCCGGTTCCTGCTTCTCAAAGCCTAAATGCTCAACTGTTTGATGATTTTCCGCGTCAACAAGAACTCGAAGATCGCCCGGGTAACAAAAATGGCGGTGAACATACTGGCAATGATACCGATCATCAGGGTGGTGGCAAACCCGCGCACCGGCCCGGTGCCAACATTATAGAGCACAATTGCAGCGATCAGGGTGGTCACGTTAGCGTCCAAAATGGTAACGAAGGCGCGGGAATAACCGGTATCGAGCGCTACCCAAACAGATTTTCCGCTGTCCAGCTCTTCCCGGATGCGCTCAAAAATCAGCACGTTAGCGTCCACCGCCATCCCGATGGTTAAGATGATGCCGGCAATACCCGGCAGGGTGAGGGTAGCATGGAAGGTGGACATAACCCCCATCAGGATCACGATATTGAGAATCAGGGCGATATCGGCTACAATACCGGAGAACTTGTAGTATATAATCATAAAAAGCGCCACGACAATAAGCCCGATAATCGCGGAAAAGGCGCCCTGCTGGATAGAATCTTTTCCCAGGGAGGGGCCCACGCTGCGTTCTTCGATAATGCTCAACGGAGTAGGCAGCGAGCCGGCCTTGAGAACGCTGGCCAGCACTTCCGCTTCTTCCTTGCTATCCAGCCCGGTAATACGGGCGCGCCCCCCGCGAATTTTCTCCCGGATATTGGGGGCGGACTGCACCCGGCTATCCAGAATGATAGCCATGCGCTTGCCTTCGTTCGCGCCGGTCACCCGGGCAAAAGCGGCGCTGCCCTCGTTGTTGAAGGTCAGGTTGGTCTCGAATTTTCCGAAGGAGGAAGGGTCATCGGGGCTGCCGGTGGCCCAGCGGGCATCTACAACGGTTTCCCCGGTGAGGGCCGGCTCGGCATCTAACAGGTACGCTTCCACGAATTCTTCGCCGGAGGCGTCGGTGCGGGTTCGCTCGTCAGCGCCTCCTAACAGAAATTTGGCGTTCACCATTTCCTGCTGGATGATTTTCTGAACCTCCGGGTCGCTTATGGCGCGCTGGAAGCGGGGGATATTTTTCGCTTTGACATATATTCCCTGGGGAACGATAATAAAGAGATCCTCTTCCGCTTCTTGTTGCGCCAGGGCGGCCGAGTCGGTTACCGCGGCAGTATCTTCTCCGGTTCCGAACAATTCATCCGCTCTCACCACCGAGGTGTCTTTAGGCGTTTCCTGCGGTTCTTCCGCAGTTTTGGTAGTGTCGGCGGTTTTAGCGGCCTGGCCGCTCAAGTATTCATTGATCTTCTGCGCCACGCCCTGGGCGACCTCGATGTCTTTGAGTATGCTGAATTCCAATTTAGCAGTCTTCCCAACCAGGTCCTTGGCCTGCTGGCGGTCCGTTACCCCGGCCAATTCCACAATGATCCGGCTGTTTCCCTGCTTCTGGATCACCGGCTCGGAGACCCCGAACTCGTCCACCCGGTTGCGCAGCACTTCCAGGGAGCGGTTGATGGATTCACGGGTCTGCTCTTTCAGGTGGTTGATAATATCCTCCCGGGTGGTCAGTTCCCGGGTGGCAAAATAACGGGTAATTTCCGCGCCTCTCTCCCGCAGTTGTTCATCCAGGGTTTCCACAATGTCGGCCTCATCCTCGGAAGCTTCTTTGGCGGCGGCGTCCAGGGCCTGCGCGAACCGCTCATCTTTGTTTTGCGCCAATTTGTTGAGCAATTCCTTGTAGTTGACTTCCAGAACCACGTTCATGCCGCCCTGTAAATCCAATCCCAATTTGATGGACTTTTTGGCGAGCTTCTTGTATTCTTCCGGCGACTGTCTCTCCATGCGGTTTTTTTCTTCCTGGCTCATTAAGTTGAACCGCAGGGTGGGGATGAGAAAGTAGCCGAATAATAATACAATGGCCAAACTTACCAGAATCTTAAAGGTTGCTTTTTGTGGCATTCCAATACTCTCCTCGCCTGAGTCGGCATAGGGTTTATATGATTATTCCAATTTTCCGGAGATACTTGAATCGCTTTTAATTGGGCAATGTGCAATTCTACAGATCCGAAACAGGGGGCCATTGCATCAATTCGGCGCTGCCCCGGAACCATATTTGTATCTTGTCAAATCTTCAAAATTGCAAGCCAAGAATTTATTTGCCCCCGCTAAAGAAGTCAATTGAAAAAAATATCTGCAAACAAAGAAACAAGCCCCGGGAGCCGAATTCCAGAAACCGGAATTGCGGCGCCGACTTCTGTCTATTTCAGGTCGCTTGCTTTAATGGTAAAATTCCATAACTCCCGGCCGGTTTTATCATAATTGCTTATTTGCAATACCCGCTCTTTCCGGGGCCCGCTGACCGCAAGCCTGGCGAAGTTCCGTTGATTCACGTAGGTCTCGGAAATTCGCAGGTGGTTGGCTTCGTTTGCCGCTTTTGTATTCGGCCCGGCGGTTAAAGGCGAGATGGTCAGATCGTACAGGGGATAGTGCGGTTTTCTTTCTAATTTCGAGAGTTCGGAATAGTGGCGGTCGCCGGTTAAAAAGATCACCCCGCTAATGTTTTCCTGGGAAATGAGGGTAAGGATTGCCGCGCGTTCTTCAGGATAGGTTGAATAATTTTCCCCGTAGGGAAAGGAGTTCAGAAATTGCCCGCCCAGTACCACAAACTTGAAGGGCGCCCGGCTGGCGGGGAGCGCATCCAGCAGCCAGTCGATTTGCGCTTTGCCCAAAACCGTGCGCTCCCCGCCTGCCCGGTCGTTAGGGGTGCGGTGAAAACGGTCGTCCAGCAAAAAGAAATCCACGTCCGCCCACTGGAACATGGTAGTGATCCCGGGGACTCCTTCAACCCCGAAGGTGGGATTGCCCCAGAAGAGCCGGAACGCTTCCAGGGTTTGCTGCTTGTTGCGAAAACCGCGGTCGCTGTCATTGGGGCCGTAATCGTGGTCATCCCAAATGGCGTAGTGGTGCAGCGATCCCAGCAGCGGCTGAAGCTCCGGCAGGGAGCGGGTGTGGGTGTAGCGGTCTAAAATCCCGCTGCGGCTGTACCAGTCCGCTTCCCGGAGGTACACGTTATCGCCTAACCAGAGCATAAAATCCGGCTGTTGTTGATAAATCGCGGTGAAAATTTCATACTCCCCGCCGTAGGGCTCCCCGGGGCGGTCGTACTCTGCTTCGTTTACGTAGGCGCAGCTTCCGGCTACAAAGTTGAAATCCGGGGGATCTTCCCGCCACTGCCACAATTTCTGGGTTTGAAATTTCAGGGGATAGGGACGTTTGACGAGTTGATTGTTGATATACAAATCATACTGGTACTGCCGGCCCGGTTCCAGGTTTTCCAGGGGAATTTTGGCGGTAAACGCGCGCTCTTTTTCGGTGAACACCTCCGCGGTGGAGAATTTCTGCGCCGGATTGCCGGTCTCGTAATACAGGAACTTGACTTTGGCTGCGGCATTGGTTTGCACCCACAGCAGCACTTCGCGCATTTCCGAGTAGCCTACCATGGGACCGGCTTGCAAATATTTTTCCTGGGAATACCCCGCGAAGGGGAGCAGCAGCGTTACCGAGAAGAGAACAATAATGAATCGTGCCATAGCATCCTGTTCCTTATTAGACCCAGTATTTTATTCCTTGACAATGCCAATCACGAGTTGATTTTTTTCGCCAAGAAGACTCCAAGACACCAAGAAATAACTAAAAAAACCAAGACATAAATCAGATTTTGATCCTCGGCTCTCCTCCGGTTATGAAAACCGGTACTGGCGAAAGATTTTGTAGCCCTCCTGGAGAGAAACCTTGAGCGCCCCGGTTACCGGAACGGAGAGCAGCATCCCCAGGATACCGAAGAATTTACCGCCGATAATGATCACGACAATAATCAGCAGCGGGGGCAAATTCACCGCTTTAGCGACCACGTTCGGCTGCACTAACGCCTTGTCCGCCAACTCCACAATGGAAAAGGCAATCGCCACGTACACCGCGTGGATGAAATCCCCGGTTTCGATCAAGGTGACCGAGATGGCCAGGATAGCCCCGGAGATAGGGCCGACGTAAGGGATCAAATTCGCCACCCCGGTGAAAGCGCCGATCACCACAAAGTAGCGCACTTCCAGCAGCCAGAGCGCAAAGGTAGCCAGAATGCCGATGATGATGGCGTCCAATACCTGGCCGCGAATGTAGCGCCCGGTTTGCTGGTCGATTTTGTAGATCAGGATGAGCACGAACTCGAAATAGCGGTTCGGCGCCAGGCTGATCAGCCGTTTTTTGATCGCCCGCCAGTCTTTCAGCAGGAAAAAGGCCATCAGGGGAATCAACACCAGGTTGGTGATGAGCGTGACCACGCTGAGCAGGTTAGAAAAGACCTGGTTCCCGTAATCCACCATGGCCTGCCCGAATTTTTGGGAGAGGTTCAAATTGCGAATGCCTAAGAATTTCAACCAGGAGACGATCAATCTCTCCACTTTATCCAAAAAAGTCATGGTTTTTTCAATATCGAGGCCGGTCTGGAGGGCCTGAAACTCCGAGGCGAGCGCCGGCATCAGCAGGAACAACAGCCCCCCCAGCACCGCTGACAGCAGGATATACAGCGTTGCGGTCGCCTGGAGCCGGTTGAGGCCCCGCCCTTCCAGGGAGGTCACCAGGGGATCCAGAAGATAAGCCAGGATGGCGGAGATGATAAACAACTTGACCAGGTCGCCGATCAATACCAGGAAGCCCAGCACCGCCAACCCGATGACCCCGCCCACGGCAATCTTCTTCCAGCGATTATTGCTCTTTTGCATCGGTTTTTTCCGGGTTGGCTTTTCGTTTTTGGGTAAGGGTGTGCAGTTTCACCTGCAAGGCTTGCACCTGGTCGTTGGATTTTCGCAGCCGCCTGCCGAGCACGGTGCTGAGTTGGAGAATGATTTTCACCCCCAGGCGGGGACTGTGGCTAATCAACTCCAGCAAATCCGTTTTGAACAATCCCAGCATGGTGGAATCTATTGTGGCGATCACCGTGGCGGAGCGGGGAGAATCGTCCAGCAACCCCAGTTCCCCGAAAAAATCGCCGTCATGCAGTTCCACCAGCACCTGCTGGGTAGCTTCCAGGTAAACCTTCACTTTTCCCTGTTCGATGATGTACATCCCCGCGGCCGGTTCGCCCTGGTAAAAAATAATCTCCCCGGATTTATATTCCCGGCGGTGCAGAATGCGCTCCACCGCGGCCAGTTCCTTTTTGGTCAATCCTTCGAAGATGGGAATCTTCTTGAGGGTTTTGCGGATACTTTCCGATCCTTTGTCCGGGCTGCGAAAGATGTTTCCCCAGAAACTGTCGATCATATCAAATACCTTCCATAGCTGATTCTACCCACCAAAATGCTGTAATATAAGCAATTTTTTCCCAAAAATCGTGATGAGTAAAAAACTTTTGGGGGGAAGGGTTTTTGGAAGGGGTTAAAAGCTTGCTTCCTTTCGAGGATCGACGGACTTTCTCTGCCGGGGAGTACTATAAACTTACGACACCTTCTTCCCCGGCAGCGCTCCCTGATCCGTGGTCAACAGGATGAGCCGGCCTTCGCTCTCCGCGGCTAACAGCATTCCCCGGGATTCGATTCCGCGGATGGTGGCCGGTTGCAGGTTGGCAACCACAATAATCGTTTTGTTCACCAGCTCTTCCGGTTGGTAGTGCTCCGCCACCCCGGCTACCAACTGCCGTTTTTCGCTGCCCAGGTCGATTTGCAGCTTTAGCAGTTTTTTGGCCCCGGGAATGGCTTCCGCTGCAATCACCCGGGCGGTGCGCAGGTCGATCTTGCGGAAATCGTCGATAGTAATGTATTCTTGCCGGGTCAACGCTTTCTCCTTTTTCATTTGCTCCTGAACCGCTCGCAATCGCTCCACCTCTGCCTGGATCGCTTTATCTTCTATTTTTTGGAATAGAATCTCCAAATTGCCTAATTGGTGCCCCGCGGCCAGGGGAAGAATGGCCGCTTCATCCCAAAACGCCTGCTCCGGCTCCCCGGCAAGCTGCAACATCTTCCAGATTTTGTGGGAGGTGAAGGGCAGGAAGGGATTCATCAGCACTGCCAGGGCGCAGGCGGTCTGGGCGCACAGGTTCAAAGTGCTGGCGCAGGTTTCCGGGGCAGCTTTGCGGGTTTTCCAGGGTTCCTTATCGTTGAAGTACTTATTGGCGAAGCGCGCCAGGTCCATCATCCGTTTGATCGCTTCTTTGAATTGAAATTGGTCCAGCGCCTCTCCCACCCCGTCGCGCGCCGCCGCGATGGCGTTGATCAGCTCGCGATCCAAATCGTCGGCGGTCCCCCGGGGGGGAATGGTTCCGTTGAAATACTTCTCTATGAACGTAAACACCCGGTTTACGAAGTTGCCTAAGATATCCGCCAGCTCGTTGTTGTGGCGGGCCTGGAACTCCTGCCAGGAAAAGTCCGCGTCGCGGGTCTCCGGCATGTTGATCGCCAGGGCGTAGCGCAGGGAATCCGGCTCGAATTTTTCCAGGTACTCGTCCAGCCACACCGCGTAATTGCGGCTGGTGGAAAGCTTGTTGCCCTCTAAGTTCAGAAATTCATTGGAGGGCACGTTCTCCGGCAGCACGTAATCCCCGTGCGCCATCAGCATGGCCGGGAAGATCAGGCAGTGAAAAACGATGTTATCCTTGCCGATGAAGTGGATCAGTTTGCTATCTTTATCCTGCCAGTAGGGTTTCCAGCCATCCGGGTCGCCCTGCGCCATCGCCCACTCTTTAGTGGCGGAAATGTAGCCGATAGGGGCGTCGAACCAGACGTAGAGCACCTTGCCGGCGGCATCTACCCCGGCTTTTTTCGCCACGTCTTCCGGCAGCGGCACGCCCCAGGGCAGGTCGCGGGTAACCGCGCGGTCTTTCAGGCCATCCTTGAACCAGCTCTGAATTTGCCCTAACACGTTGGAGCGCCATTCCGGGTGGCCGGCAATCCACTCTTGCAGGCGGGGCTGAAAGTCCGCCAGGGGAAGATACCAGTGGGTGGTCTCTTTCAACACCGGCGGGGCGTTGGTGATGGCGCTGCGGGGATTGATCAAATCCGCGGGGCTGAGGGAAGTGCCGCAGCGCTCGCACTGGTCGCCGTAGGCGTCTTCGTAACTGCACACCGGGCAGGTGCCGCGGATAAAACGGTCGGCTAAAAACATCTTCGCCTGGGGATCATAGAGCTGCTGGTCGGTTTTCAGCACGAATACCCCTTTTTCCGCCAGGGCGCGGAAGAATTCCTGGCTGGCCTGGTGGTGCACCGCGGAGGAGGTGCGCCCGTAATAATCAAACGACATTCCCACCTTCCGGAAGCTCTTTTCGATGATGGTGTGATAGCGATCCACGATCTCCTGGGGGGTAACCCCTTCGGCGCGGGCGCGCAGCATAATCGGCACCCCGTGCTCGTCGGAGCCGCAGATGTACAGGGTATCGCGCTGTTTCAAGCGGCAGTAGCGGGCAAAAATATCTCCCGGAAGATACGCGCCGGCCAGGTGCCCCAGGTGAATAGGCCCGTTGGCGTAAGGCAGGGCGCTGGTGATCATATAGCGTTCTTTTTTCGGCAAGGTTAGTACCTCGATTTTATCTTTGAACCACGAATTACACGAATTCTTTGACAACATCAATTGAGCGCGATTTAAATAAAATATGGAGCGCCCGGGTTACGTCCAACCCCATTCGTGTAATTCGTGAAATTCGTGGTCGAAATTCTCCCCGCAAAAAGAAAAGCTGAGCCGCATAACCCCGCTGAACTCAGCTTTCTGTAATTCGGAAAATGCTATTATCGGATATGCTTCGGGAAAATCAAGCCCTAAAAACCTGTCACGCTTCACGAATCACGCTTCACGAATCACAGTCAAACATGATGCGTAATGCGTGAAACGTGAATTTCCCCTCGCTATTCCATTGTTACCAGTTGCAATTCATTAATGGCGAACTTCTCGATATCGCTGTTCGGGAAGCGTACGTACACCATTCCGTTGAAGATGTCGATCTTTTCCACCACGCCGGGGCCCTGCGGGGTTTCGACTTCCTCATCCAGCCGGGGATATTTGTCCAGTTCCTGCAAATAGTAATCGTTTTCAAATGCCAGGCAGCATTTCAACCGTCCGCAGGTGCCGGTCAGGCGGGAGGGATTCATGGGGATCAACTGGTCTTTGATATACTGGGTGGTAATGTTCTCGAACTTTTTGAGGAACACGGTGCAGCAAAGCTGGCAGCCGCAGGCGCCGTAACCGCCCACGTGCCGGGCGGCGTCGCGCACCCCGATTTGCCGCAGCTCGATGCGGGTGCGGAATTTGGCGGCGAGGTCGCGCACCAATTTGCGGAAATCCACCCGCTCGTCGGAAGTGAAATAAAACGTGAGCTTATTGTGGTCCCACTGGTATTCCGTATCCACCAGGTTCATGTTCAGGTGGTGATTGAGGATTTTTTCCTTGCAGATACGCAGCGCCTTTTCTTCCAGCCGGTAGTTCTCTTCCTGTTTATGCAAATCCGCTTCCGTAGCAATGCGCACCACGTTCTTCAGGACTTCGTCGCTCTGGTAACCGGGGCCGATACGCCCGATTTGCAGCACTTTCCCCAGGTCGAATCCTTTGTCCGCCTCCACGACTATAAGCATCTCCGGCTTTATTTCCACCCGGGCAGGATTGGCAAATATCCCGATTCGCCCCGCCTTGAAGGCGACTTCCACTATATCTAACGCCGCAACTTGCGCCGGTTTTTCGATCTTGACATCACATACTTCCATGACCACCCCGCTTTTTATTGCTTCGTGATTTTTTTATTAAGTTTAATAGCCAGGGTACTCAAAATCAATAACGGATTATAATTCCTGGCGTCGTCCAGGTCTTTTAAGGCGGCTTCGATTTCCCACACAATCCCGGCGATATCCGCCCCCGGGATATATGATAGAAACTTCTCCAGCGCGACTTTTTGGTCGAGGTTCAACAGTTCCGCGGATTCCGCCGCGCCTTTTTGCAGGTGCAGAACGTCCTGGAACCACAGCGACAGAAACCACAACAGCAGGCGGGCCTCCTCCCGGTCTTTGCCGGAGGCGATCGGCTCCAGGATTTCTAAAAGTTCCTGCGATTTATTAATGGACCAGGTCTTGCGCAGAAATTCGATGGCCTGGTCGCGGGCGGCGATCACGTCTTTTTCCAGGAAATCGAAAATCCGTTTCATATTGTGACCGGCCAGGCGCACGATCAGGGGAAGCTTAGCCGGGTTAACCGGGCCGGCATATCTCTCCACCAGGTTGCGGATTCGCTCCTCCGGCAGGGGGCTGAAGCGGAACAACTGGCAGCGAGATTTAATCGTCGGCAGAATTTTGTAAATATTTGAGGTGGTTAAAACCAGCATCAGGTTGTCGGGCGGCTCTTCCAGCAGTTTGAGCAGGGCGTTGGCCGCTTCCACCCGCATCTGGTCGGCTTCGGAGATGATGAAAACCTTTTTTTGGCCCTCGTACACTTTGTAGCGCGCTTCCTGCTTCAACTCCCGCACGGTGTCGATTCCGATGAACACATTTTTGTTGGGAAACAAGATCCGGCGATAGGGGTTGTGGGCTTTTTCCCGCAGCGCTTCCAACAATTCATCGTCTTTCAGGTTGGTTTTGGAGGGAGTGGGGAAAATGAATTTGAGATCCGGGTGCTGTAAATGGGCAATTTTCAAATATTGCGCCGAGGCGCGGTCGATTTGCCCGCCCGGCGGGGCGCAGTTGACCAACTGGGCCACCGCAATGGCGAGGGCATCCTTTCCGCAGCCCTCCGGCCCATAGAACATCAGGGCGTGGGGCAGGCGGTTCTGGCGATACCCGCTTAGAATGCGCTCCTGGATTTCCGGGTGGCCGATCTCCGGGGCGAAAACCGCTTCGCGGTCATTCATTGTCATTTGCTCGCCCCTTTGGGCTGGGCGTCATTTATGGTCAATTGCTTCGCCGTCATTTGCTGCGCGTCATTTATGGTCATTTGAGGCCCTTGCCTGCACTTTGCACCATTCGACGATTCGGCAGTGTTTACCCTGGGCTTGTCGAAGGGCTCGCTACAGGCATATTTTTCACTTTCCACTCACTTCCCCTCCGGCTCGGTGGAAATTACCAGTTTCAGCACCCCGTTGGAGCGGGCGATGTCCATTACCTTGACCACCAGGCCGT
This sequence comes from uncultured Calditrichaceae bacterium, assembly GCA_964522165.1. Classification (GTDB taxonomy): domain Bacteria; phylum Calditrichota; class Calditrichia; order RBG-13-44-9; family J075; genus JABWBP01. The sequence continues at coordinate 22,422 of CAZFVV010000014.1, read as the reverse complement.
GATGCACCTCTTTGTCCGCGGTAATGATCAGGCTTTTCTCGCTGCGGCCGGCCATGCTGTTTCTCAGCAATTCCGGGAGTCCCTCCAGGCTGACCTCCTGGTCGAGGAAAAACAGTTTCGATTCCGGGGAAATATAGAGCACTGCCTTTTCGAGCTGCTGGGCCTCGGAAGTTACCGCTTTGGGCAACTCCAGCTTGATGCCCGGCTGCTCCATAAAGGTGGAGGAGACGGTAAAAAAAATGATCAGGATAAAGAGCACGTCGATCAAGGGGGTGATGTTGAGACCCACCTTCTTCTTTTTAATATCGAGCAGTTTCATTTTCAGCGCAGCTTAAGTTGAAGTTGTTCTTCCGCGCCGGCCCGGATGCGGATGATTTTATTGAGCAACATCAGGGTGTATTTTTCGATGTCCAGAGTGAGATTTTCGGAGCGGGAGGTGAAATAGTTATAGGCGATGAGGGCGGGAATACCGATGAACAGCCCCACCACGGTGGTGATCAGCGCTTCGGAAATCCCCCCGGAGAGGGCCTTGGCCTGCCCCACCCCCAATTCCTGGATCACCGCAAACACTTTGATCATCCCCAGCACCGTACCCAACAGCCCTAACAGCGGCGCCACCCCGGCGACGGTCTCCAGGATGCCCAGCCCTCGATTTAGCCTGCGGATTTGCTGCCGGCCTTCATCCTCGATGGTAACGCGCAACTCGTCCGCCGGGAGGTCGCGGTTGTCGATGCAGGCCACCACGATGTGCGGAAAGGGTCCCTGAAATTTTTGGCACACCGAGCGGGCTAAGGAAAAATCCTCGAATTTGTTGACCTGCTCCAACACCGCGACAATCTCCGGGATGAGGATTTTTTTGCTGCGCAGGCTCCAGATCCGCTCCGCTACCACGGCCAGGGCGAGCACGGAGCCTAGCGCCAGCGGATACATCATAATCCCGCCCTTTTGAAATATTTCTAACATAGATTCCTTTTGCCTTTCATTTCCTATGGTTGCGGCTTCTGCTGCTCCTGTTGATTCTGAACCTGTTGAAAATATTCTTTCAGATTCGGGTAAATTACCCGTACCCGCAGTTCCAGGTAGGGGTCCGGAAAATCTGCCGGCAGCGATTTCCAGGGCGCCGAGGCCAGAAACGCGTTGAGGGTGCTCTCTTTCAACGAGGGATGGCCATCGTACTTCAGCAATTGATGCTCGACCAGGTTTCCGTTGCGGTCGATCTTCATCCATACCTCGGTATAACCCTCGATCAACCCCATACCGTATGCGGGGGGAACGAACAGGTAGCGGTAAAATTTTTCCTTCATCGCTAACAGCCAGGGCGCCCAGGGCCAGGCATAGGTGCTCAAAGCAACATCCCCGATCAAATCCCCCTGAAAATCCTTCAGCAGCGAAAAAGCCTGGCCGGAAAGAGTATCTTTGCGCACGTCGTTGGGGGTGGGATCGGGCTGGTTGCTCAGCAGGTTCTTCGAAAACGGCTTGTTGCCCCGGTTTAGCGCCACCGCCCCGCTTAAATCCTTCAAATCAGCCCCCGGCTCCTTTTCTGCGCTCCCGGCGTCGGGATTCGATGGGGAATCGTTCAGATTGTTCAGATTCGGGTTAAAGGGGTTCAGGCTGCTTTGCTCCCGGTCCGAGTGCAGGGGCGCGGCGGAAATGGAGGATTTCTCAGAAAGAATATCGGACTGCTCGGGAGTTTGCTCGTTCGCGTTGGGATTTTCTTCTATTTGAAAATATTTATCCGGCAGTTCCGGTTGCTTCTCCGGCTCCGGCTGCGGTGGTTCGTTAAATTCCAGTACGATCGGTTCGTAAGCGGGATTATCTGCCGCGGCCTCGGTAATGGTAATGGAAAACAATTTGGAGTGGTTCAGGATTACCAGCCCCAGAAAATGCAGCAGCAGCGAAATCACCAGGGCATATAGAAAAATTTTGCGTTCGCGGTTTTCCATTGATGGCTTAGCAGTACTGCATATTGCGGTTTAGGCATCGCGAGTAAAACGTGAAACGTGATGCGTAACAAACATGCCCGGATTCTTAGACATTGATCCCGTTCTTTTTATTCCCTTTTTGTTTTACCCGGTTCCCCTTCATACGCCGGTCGGGGTATCCGGTTCACGACGGCCTTTATTCCCCATTCCAAATTTAACCCATCGAATGTACGGGCGCGGCGGCGGGGATCAAAACAAAAAAAGCCGGTAGAGAATTACCGGCCTGGAAACAGGGGCGAATTGCCTTTCGCCCCTACGACTACAACACACTTATTACCCGTTGGGATTTACAGCCGAGGTTTTGACGGCTTTTTGAACCCGGGTTTCGTAATAATCGTTGTTTTTGGTCAGATCGAACATTTCTAACAACTTTTCTTTATCCCACACCAACTCTTCCCGGCTGTAAGCGGCAAAGTCGTACACCTGGGTCAGCTCAATCGCTTCCCGGGGGCAGGCCTCCTCGCACATCCCGCAGTAGATGCAGCGCAGCATGTCGATTTCGAACACCACGGGGTATTTTTCGCGGTCGTCCCAGGGGGACACCCCGCCGACGATGTGGATGCAGTTGGCCGGGCAGGCGGCGGAGCACATTTCGCAGGCCACGCACTTGATACGCCCTTCCTCATCTTTGTTCAAACGGTGCGCGCCGCGGTAGCCCGGGCGGGGAATCCATTTCTCCTCCGGATACTGGATGGTAAACTTCCTGGCGGGAATGTGGCGCACGGTAATGCCCAGCCCTTTCAAAACATTGGGGATGTAGATGCGTTCGCTCCAGCTCATCTTCGGGGGGGTAAGCTTTTTGACCTTTATCATCGTGGGAACCTCGGGGCTTAGGTTATTTGTTTTTTCAAGGACGATAAATATAACATCTTCGGGAAAACTTCAAAATGATTTTTTCCTTTTGGGCATCTATCCGGCGACCGGTTACCTAAAAAGGCTCATCCGCAATTTTTTTTACGGAAAGCTGGAGAAGCAATAGATGAAAGGTGATGCATGACTCGTGAAAGCTCACGCTTCACGTTTCACGATTCAATCTTCTAATTCTCATGAATATTTCGGAAGAACCCTAAAAAATAAATTGTAATTGATTTTAGCACCGGCGATTCTAATTTTGAACCCCGGTGTTGGCGGGGCTTTTCCTAAAGCCGGCAACTTTTCAAATTACCCGTTTGACTTTAAGAGGGCAGAACCATGAGAACCCTTCGCCTGGCGCTTGCGCAAATCAACGTTACTGTCGGCGATCTGGAAGGCAATTTCCGAAAGATGCTTGGCTATATCGAACAGGCCGTGGCCCTGCAGGCAGACCTGATCGCCTTCCCGGAGCTGGCCCTTACCGGCTACCCCGCGGAAGACCTGCTGCTCAGGCCGGAATTCAGCGAAGACAATCTGCGTTACCTGGAACAATTGATTCCTTATAGCAAAGAGATCACGATTCTGACCGGTTTTGTGGATCGCCGGGACGATATTTTCAACGCTGCGGCGTTATTGCACCGGCAATCCCTTGCGGGCATTTACCATAAGCAATACCTGCCCAACTACGGCGTTTTCGACGAGAACCGCTACTTCCAGGCCGGTAAGGAGAACCCGGTCTATCGCCTGAACGAGATCAACATTGGGGTAAATATTTGCGAGGACATCTGGTATCCCGGCGGGCCGACCCGCGACCAGACCCTTTACGGAAACGCGGAGATCATTATCAATATTTCCGCTTCCCCTTACGCCATGGGCAAGGTGAAGGACCGCAACAACATGTTAGCGGTGCGGGCGGAAGACAACGAAGTGATCCTGGCCTACCTGAACTTAGTGGGCGGGCAGGATGAGCTGATTTTCGACGGGCAGAGCGTGATCATCTCCGAAGAAGGGGAATTCATCGCCAAAGCGCCGGCTTTCCGGGAGGCGCTGATCGTGGCCGACCTGCACCCCGACAACGTGTTCAGCAAGCGTTTGCACGATCCCCGGCGGCGCAAGGAAAAGTTGTTTATTCCCGCCGGAAAAGTGATCGAGCAAATTACCCTGCCGCCAACGGAAAAGAAGAAGAAAAAACCCATTCCCGCCCCCGCCGTTGCCGGAGACCTGGAAGTGGTGGAAGAGGTGTACGAAGCCCTGAAACTTGGGGTGCGGGATTACGTGTACAAGAACCGTTTTTCCAGGATCGTGTTCGGGTTATCGGGGGGCATCGACTCGGCCCTGGTAAGCGTGATCGCGGTGGATGCCCTGGGCAAGGAGAACGTTATCGCCATTTCTATGCCCAGCGATTTTACCAGCAAGGCCAGCATCGCCGAGGCGCGCCAAATTGCCGAAAACTTAGGCATCCGGTTTCACGAGATCGGCATTCAAAAACTGTTCAAAATTTATTTACAGGAGCTGCAGCCCCTGTTCGAGGGCGCCGCGCCGGACATCACCGAAGAGAACATCCAGGCGCGCATCCGCGGCAACATTCTGATGGCATATTCCAACAAGTTCGGGGCCATGGTGCTCACCACCGGCAATAAAAGCGAATTCAGCACCGGGTATTGCACCCTCTACGGCGACATGGCCGGGGGATTTTCGGTGATCAAAGACGTGCCCAAGCTGCTGGTATATGAATTATGCCGTTACCGCAACCGCCTGGCGGGTTACGACCTGATTCCCGAATCGGTGCTGACCAAGCCGCCCTCTGCGGAACTGCGCCCCAACCAGCAGGATTCCGATTCCCTGCCGCCCTACGAAATTCTCGACCCCATCATCGAAGCGTACGTGGAGCGGGATTTGGCGTTCGAGGAAATCGTGGACCGGGGATTCGATCCGGAAGTGGTGAAAAAAGTGATCAACCTGGTCAATAATAACGAATACAAACGCCGCCAGGGCGCCCCGGGCATTAAAATTACGCCCCGGGCCTTCGGCAAGGACCGCCGTTTCCCGATTACCAACCGCTATTCCGGGTGAAGGCGTGGTGATGGTGTTTTAGCGTTATGGTGTCATAGTATTTCTAATCGTTCCACAGCGGAAGTTGGTGATGGTTAAGTTTTGACTTATAAAAAAGAGTAGTTGCCACCCCCAAAAGGGGCTCTGGCGGAGTTTTGTGCTGCGCACATCACAGAAGGTCTTATAGAAAAAAACAGATGGTAAATATTGATGCAAAACTTATACGAAACCATCCGCTCCGGCCTCTCCTTCAACAAATTCGAAGTCCGGGAGCTTGTGTTTGTTGAATATACCTGCCCGTTGGAGGAAGAAGCATTCGGAATCTGGACCCAATCGGATTACCTGGTTCACGTACTGAGCGGCCAAAAAACCTGGCGCACACCGCAGGGAAGCTGGACCGTCTCCTCCGGGCAGACGCTTTACATCAAAAAAGGCGCTGCCATCGTGGAGCAGTTTTTTGATGATGAATTTTGCATGTTAGGCTTCTTTATTTCCGATGACTTCATTCGAAATATCCTGAAAGAGGTCTCGGGGAAGATAGATTTCAATGCCGATCAAAAAGATTCCCGGGCTGCGGCAATCGAAGTGTACAATGACCCCCTGTTGTCGGCCTATTTTCAATCCATGCTGACCTATTTTAACGGCAGCCCAAAACCATCGGATTTATTGTTGGAAATAAAATTAAAAGAGCTCATCATTAATATTCTAACCACTCCCCATAATCCTTCCCTGGCAGCCTATTTTCAATCTCTGCTCGACGCCGAAAAGCCTTTTATCCGGCAAATCATGGAAGCGAATTTCAATTTCAATCTTTCCCTGGAAGAGTTTGCGCGGTTATGCCATCGGAGCGTCTCATCATTCAAACGGGATTTTAAAAAGCATTACAACCTCTCTCCCGGAAAGTGGCTGCTGACCAAAAGGCTCGAATATTCCGCCCATCTGTTAAAGAGCAGCGAGTCGAGCATTACCCAGATCGTTTTTGAATGCGGATTCGAGGATTTATCCCACTTCAGCCGGGCATTCAAAGAAAAATTCGGCGTATCTCCCCTGAATTTTCGCAGAGAAACCCAGGCAGAGCACAGTCTGCCTGCTTCATTTTGATCTTCTCAGCCAATAATTTGAACCTCACAGCAAAGCCTGTTCGGCTTTTCTTTTATATCTTTATTCCGAAATGAGTGGGGTAGGCGAGTAGGCAGTAGGCAAAATATCATGCATGACCAGGCACAAACCAAACATCACCATTCTGCCGTTCCGTGAACAGGAGCGAACGGAGATAACAGAGATATTCTCAAAAACTCTTTGCCTCTGTTTTCTCTTGTTCAAAAGAAAAGTGTGAAGCCGGATATTTTCATCAGTCAAAACTTAACCACTACCGGAATTTTGATACACCAAAATAGAAGGAGTCCAACTATGCAAGCGCAACTTAGAGCAATAGATACCCAATGGTTAGATTTAACCCACGATTTAGGCTTGGAGTTTGCAAAGCGGGAGGCGGATTATGACCGGGAAGCCGCCTTTGTAAAAGAAAATTATCTCCGGCTGAAAGAGCGCCGCTTTTTCTCCGCAACCATCCCGGCGGAATTGGGCGGGGAGGGGGTTTCCCATTCGCAGATGTGCGATATTTTGCGGGTGATGGCCTGGTACAGCCCTTCCACGGCGCTGGCGCTGTCCATGCACCAGCATCTGCTGGCCGCCAATATCTGGAAATACAAAAAAGGCCAGGGCGGTGAAGCAATTCTAAAAAAGGTCGCCGAGAACCAGCTTGTTTTGGTGAGCACCGGGGCGCGGGACTGGCTGGAGTCTAACGGGGAAATGCAGAAAACCGAGGGCGGCTACCTGGTTACCGCCCAAAAACACTTTGCCAGCCAGTCCGCGGTGGGGGACCTACTGGTCACCAGCGCTCCCTACCATGACCCGCAATCCGGCTGGCAGGTATTGCACTTTCCGGTTCCGTTCAGCTCCGAAGGTCTTACTGTAAAGGATGATTGGTACACCCTGGGCATGCGCGGCACCGGTTCCCACACCGTAAAATTGGAAAACGTATTTGTCGCGGAATCCGCCATTGTTCTGCGCCGGTCGCGGGGAGAATTTCATCCCTTCTGGGCGGTGGTTCTGACCGTCGCCATGCCGCTGATCATGTCGGTTTACGTCGGCATTGCGGAAAGGGCCGCTCAAATCGTCATTCAGCAGGCGAAAGGCAGCAAGCTGCGCAAGCCTCATCTGCATTATCAAATCGCGGAGATGAATAACGAACTGACCGCGGCGCAGGTGCAATTGCAGGATATGGTCAGGATTTGCAATAACTACGATTTTCAGCCGTTGGATCGCAACGCCCATGAAATTCTAACCCGGAAAACCAACGTCGCAAACGCTGCCATGCGGACCGTTGCCAAAGCCATGGAGGCTGCCGGGGGGCAGGGATTTTTCAACAGTTTCGGGCTGGAGCGGCTGTTCCGGGACGTGCAGGGCGCGCAGTATCATCCCTTGCAGGAGAAAGACCAGCAACTGTTCTCCGGCGAATTTCTTTTGCGGGAAGAGGGAAACTGATGATCGGCATTATTCAGGTGCAACGCGCTTCTCCAGTGCGCCGCGCCTGTAAAACCGCTTGATTTGCTGCGCATCCATTGTTAACATGGTTTCGGAAACCCGAAACGGCGATTTGCCATGGAAAAATTCAAGGAAAAAATCCGGGAAATGTTGCAGCAGCCGGGGTTGAGCGATGCGAACTTGCGGCAACGCCTGACAGAGATGCTGGCGGGGCAGGATATCCCCCATCGCATGACTTACGAAGAATTTTTAGCCTGGGCGGATGAAGATACCCTGGCCGAATGGGTAAATGGAGAGATCATTATGCACAGTCCGGCATCACTCATACACCAGAATATTGGGATGTTCCTCCAGGAAGTGGTGGGAAATTACGTGAAATATCGGCGTCTTGGCCGGGCGGTTGCTCCCCCTTTTCAAATGAAATTATCCAAATCCGGCCGGGAGCCGGACCTGATCTTTGTAGCCGCCGAACATCTGAAACGGCTCAAGAAAACTTATTTAGACGGCCCCGCCGACCTGGTGGTAGAAATTATTTCCCCGGAAAGCGCCGGGCGCGACCGGGGAGACAAATTCTACGAATACGAACAGGCCGGCATCCCGGAATACTGGCTGATCGACCCGGAAAAACGCCGCGCCGAATTTTACTTGCTGGACAGCGAAGGCAATTACCAATTAGCAATGGGCGGGTCGAAAGGCAAATTTGAAAGCCGGGCGCTGCCGGGCTTCTGGCTGAACCTCGAATGGCTGTGGGCGGATCCCCCGCCCTCCTCGCTGCGCATCCTCTCGGAGATCGCCGGCATCGATCCCTCCCTGGCGGAGAAGTTCGAAGAAGCGCTGCGGAAATAGTGTTCATATCCCTGAATCCCCAATCCTCGTATCAGGGTTTTCAATCCGAAATCCCCAATCCGCAATCAACACAACTTCCCTTCCGCCACGGGAATCACCTTCCCGCCCACCTGGATATGGATCGTATTGCCGCGGTCTTCCGCTTTGAGCAGCAGCAGGGAGGGCCGCCCGATCTCGTAGCCCTGCTCCACCCGCACGTCGATGTACGCTTTCCCCCAATAGCGATGCTTCGCCAGGTACCCGGCCAGGCAGCCGTTGGCGCTGCCGGTGGCAGGGTCTTCCGCTATTCCGTAGTAGTCGGCAAACAAGCGCACGTTCAACTGATTTTCGGAATGGTAGGTTTCCGGTGCAAAGATGAAAACGGCTTTGGCGGGCAGGGTTTCGACGAGGGCAAAATACTTCTCGCGATGGATTCTCGCCCGCTTCACCGCCTCCAGGGTTTTCAGGGGAACGAGCAGGAAAGGGGTGCCGGTGGAAACGATCTGGATCGGTACCCGGGGATCGATATCAGAACGATCCAGGCTCAGCATCTCGCTGACCTGTTTTACATCGAAGGTGTGCGCCTCGAACGTTGGGGGAAGCTGGGTCATCCAGAGCAGTTCCGGTTCGCCGTCGCGGTAGTGGAACTCTACCGGAATCTGGCCGGCTTTCAGATTCAGGGTAACCCGTTCCACCGGCCGTTTCAGGATTTCCTGCTGAATAATGTAGGCCGTGCCCAGGGTAGGATGCCCGGCGAAGGGGATTTCTTCCGCGGGGGTGAAAATGCGCACCGGGTAGCCGCCATTTTCTTCCTGCCCGGAGATGATGAAGGTGGTTTCGGAAAAATTCATCTCCCGGGCGATCTTCTGCATCTGCCCGCTCGCAAAATGGCCTCCCCCGCGAATCACCGCCAGTTGGTTGCCTTGGTACTTCTGCTCCGCGAATACATCGACAAGATAGAGCAAGGGTCTTTCCATAGTGGTTTTTCCTCTTGATAACACTATAACACCGCTTATTTAAACTGGCAAACGTATGAACAGCCAATCCGGCAGCGCCCTTAGCAGCCAGGCGACCGGCTGCCAGCGCCGGGGAACGTAGGCATGGCGCTTGCGTTTCCGAATCGCGGTGTAAATCTGGCGCGCCGCCATCTCCGCCGGGACCACCCAAAAGGGATATTTCCGACCGCTGATCATCGGGGTATCGATAAAACCCGGTTTAATATCGGTTACAGTAACGTTCAATCCCAGCCGGGTTGATTTTTGCCGCAGCGCCTGCATATAAATCGAGATGAAGGCTTTGGAAGCGCAGTAGGCCGCGGAAATGCCGAATCCCCTCAGCCCGGCCACGGAGGAAATGCCCACCAAGTGGCCGGCGCCGCGCCGGGTGAAATAGTCCATCGCGACCCCGGCCAGGGCCACAAACCCGGCGACATTGGTGTCGATGGTCTGCTGCTCCTCTTCCCAGCTCGCCTTGTGCTTGCTGATCCCGGCGTTGAGCACCACTAACTCCACGTCTCCCATTTCCGCTAACAATTCCTGCAAAATCTGCCGGGCGGGGCAGGGCTGCGCCGCGTCCATCCGCCGGATATGCGCCGGCAGGCTCAATTCGCCGCGCAGCGCTTCTAACAGGTCTTCCCGGCGGGCGGCCAACCCTAAGGTATATCCGCGCCGGGACAATTCTTTCGCCAGCTCCTTGCCGATGCCGGAGGAAGCGCCGATGATGATTGCTTTTCGTTCAGACATGGTAATCCCGTTGAGAATCCATTTATCCGCTCAATTTCGCAATGTATAATGCACCTGGGCATAAACTTTATAGCATAAGGTATAGGGTATAAGGCGTTGTTTTCCTTATAACTTATACCTTATACCCCCAAGTACCTACGCAGCATATATCGAAACGCCGTTCCGTACGCGCTTCAGGCCGGGCGATCTTTCCGCCACTGCCGGTAGCTGATCAGCAGCAGCGTGATCGCGGTCAGGGGAATCACAAAGAAACTCATCACCCAACTGAAGAACGGCAGGGCGTCGTGTTGGGTGGAGGACAAAATCAGGTAAGCGGTGTAGGCGACGTAATACCCCAGGAAGAGAAACCCTTCCCAGCGGGAGATTCCGCTGCCGTGAAAAAAGATCGGCAGGCAGGCCACGGCCACGGCAATCATCACCGGAATATCGAAATTCAACGCCGCCGGGGAGACCGCGATGCCTCCCGGGGAAAGGGCGCTGGACAATCCCAGCACCGATAAAATGTTGAAGATGTTACTGCCGATTACGTTGCCTACCGCCATGTCGCGCTCTTTGCGAATGCTGGCAATCACCGAGGCGGCCACTTCCGGCAGGGAGGTTCCCGCGGCGATAATGGTTAAGCCGATGATCAACTCGCTTACGCCCATGGCCCGGGCAATCACCACCGCGCCGTCCACCATCCAGCGGGCCCCCAGCACCAGCATTCCCAATCCCACCAGGACCATCGCAAGGTTGATAATCCCCTGCCCGGCGGATTTGCGCTGCGGTTTTCCGAATTTTTTGTGGTAATCATCATCATGGCCGTTTTTCTCTTTCCGGCTTTGAACGATCAAAAACACGGAATAGACAATGATTCCGATAAATAAAATGAGTCCCTCTACCCGGTTGATCCGCCCGCCGATCCCCAAAATCAGGAGCAGAAACGACACCCCGATCATGATCGGCACGTCCAGCCGGATCAATTGCCGGGAGACCGCCAGGGGAGTAATTGCGGCAGACAATCCCAGGATTAACAATACATTGAAAATATTGCTCCCCACCACGTTCCCCAGGGCAATGTCCGCCTGGTCGGCCAGCGCGGAGCGAATGCTCACCGCCAACTCCGGGGAACTGGTGCTGAATGCCACCACGGTTAATCCGATAACCAGGGGAGAGATACCTAACATGGCCGCCAGCCGGGAGGAGCCGCGAATCAGGATTTCCGCCCCCACGGTCAGCAGCGCCAGCCCGGCGAGGAACAACAGAAACGTCATCAAATCCATAGTTGAGCAACCCGATTTTGTCCTATAAACCGTATAAGATCTATGTGAGATAGCATTCGCAAAACGCCATCAGCGCCGGCGGCCCGGCGGAATGCGCGTTCATTCTCGTTCTCGCTGCGACATTAAAATCCGCCAGAAGCAAAAAATAGTCATGCCGATAATCGAACCCCAGGCAAAAATTAAAAAGAGCCATCCGGGAAGCGTCAAACCGGTTTCCATAGGAGAGTCCTTTCTTTGCTTTCGAATCAGGATTGGTCGCGCAGGGTGCCTTTTTTATAGGCGCGGAAGGCCAGCGCCAACGCAATGGCCGTCAGGGCCGCCATCATCAGGCGCGCTCCCCATAAGTAGGGGGCATTCCCGGGATCGGTGTTGGTCATCAGCAGAATGGGTATGCCGTCCTGGTATCCCCAAAATGCCAGCAGGGTTAACAAATAGACCGGGGTAATGTATTTTATGATTACTTTGAAAATCCCCGGAATTTTCAAATCCGCGCCTTCATGGATTTCCTGCCACCCCCGGTTGATTCCCAAAATCCAGGCGAATAAGAGCACTTCGATCAGGGCAAATAATACCAGTCCGAAGGTGCCGGCCCAGAAATCCATCTCGTCCAAAAATCCATATTCGAGGAAAAAAACCACCGGCAAACCACACACCAGCAAAACCGCCCCGGTGGCCAGGGCCGCCTGCCTGCGGGTAAGTTTCATTTGATCCTGTAAAAACGCCATCGCCGGTGAGCACAGCGCCACCGAGGAGGTGATGCCGGCGAAAAACAGCAGCAGAAACCACATCATGCCAAACAGCCCACCCAGGGGCAATTTTTGGAAAATGATCGGCATGGCGATAAAACCGAGATCAAACGCCCCGCCCCGGGCGATGGCTTCGGTTTGGGTCAACCCGAAGAACGCCACCGCCACCGGAATGGCGATGGAGCCGCCCAGGACCACTTCTGCGAATTCATTGGTCATGGAGGTAGTCAGGCCGGTGAGGGCGATATCGTCTTTCTTTTTGAGGTAACTGGCGTAGGTGAGGATGCTGCCGGTGCCCACGCTGAGGGTGAAAAAAATCTGCCCTGCTGCGGCCAGCCAGGTCCTCGCCTCGGTGATGGAACGGAAATCGGGATTCCAGAGGTAAGCAAAGCCGTTATACACGCTGTTTTCCGGGTGGGCGGGATCGGGCGCGCCCAGGGTTACCACCCGGATCATCAGGATCAGGGCGAACAGGAACAGCAACGGGAGCGCTACTTTGGCGAGCTTTTCAATTCCCCCGGAAATCCCTTTGGAGAGGATATATACGTTCAAACCCAGGGTAACCAGGAAAAAGGCCAGGGCGACGGTAAGGCCGGAAAAATGCTGGTTGGCAACCTTGCCCTGGAAGGCGGCCAGGAAGCCGGACATCCCTTCAAAACTTAGCAACCCCTGGTACTGGCCGGAAACGGAAAAGAAGCTGTACGCCAGGGTCCAGCTTTCGATGTAGGTATAATAGATCGTAAAGGCCAGGGGCACGGAGATGCCCAATACCCCCAGAAAATTGGCGATCCGGGCGCCACGCTTCGTCTTCGTCAAGGTTCCGAACGCGCCCACCGCGGAGCCGTACCCGAATGCGCCGCCGCGCCGCCCGATGCTCCATTCCACCCACATCAGGGGAATGCCTAACAACAGGAGCGCGGTAAAATAAGGGATCAAGAACGCGCCGCCGCCGTTTTGCGCCGCTTTTACCGGGAAACGCAGGAAATTGCCCAGCCCTATGGCGTTTCCGGCCATGGCCAGGATCAATCCGATCCGGCTGGCCCACAATTCCCGGCTGGAGTTGGCTTCAAGATTTTTCGATTGGTTTTTTTCCGATGGTGGGTTCATTCGAGTTTTTCGTCTCCGGTGAGTCCTTCTGCCGATCTGCCTCATTCTCCAGTTCCGAGAGGGTGGAGTGAAGCCCGTATTTGAATTCGTTCATGCTTCGCCCCAGGGAACGCGCCAGCTCCGGCAGGCGCTTTGCCCCAAACAACAACAGCGCGATGATCAAAATGACCAGCACTTCCATACCGCCGATTCCAAACATAAGCCTTTACCTCCGGTTTGGCTTCTAATGAAGAGCCGTTTATCGGACGCTGCCGGATCGCAACGTCCCCCTGCCCGGCGTCGCCTGCGGTGAGACCCGCGCCGGGGATGCAATACCGCCTGCTTGCGGGAGCGGCCCCGGCAGATGTTCCCCTCCCTGCCGGATGGTTTTCGGCCGGCAGGGAGAGAAACCAGGGGAATTTATTGAAAGAAACGGTTGAATAAAATATTGGTGAATAAAACCGCTTCATCTTTGCCGGGGTTGACCTTGCGATTAGAAAATTCCAGTTCCACGGCCTGGAAGGTTTCCTTCCAATCTTTGATGCTCTCCAGGCGGCGGATGAAATTTTCGTAATCGCTTTCCTTGCTCGCGAACAGCTTCTTGATAAAGGTTTTCCGCTGTTTCGGGTCGATCAAGGATTCGATGGGCGGCAGCACCTTGCGGGTAGCGCTGAATTGGCCGTTTAATTCAATCTTGAAATTTTCTTTCGGATCGGCTGATCTATCGAATAATCTCATGGAAGTTGCCCTCCTTTTACAGTTTAACAGGAAATAGAATGAATATTTCGACGCCCGCGCCTCTTTACTTTAGGCGGCGGGCATTTTCCATCCCGGCGCGTTACGCCGCCCGCTTAGGTTTTTTCGGCCCCTTGCCCGCAGGAACTGCGGAGGATTCCGATTCCCCCATTTTGGCGGATTGGCTCGGCGCAGCCGGGTTCTCCCGGTCGGCGGTATCGGCTTTTTTTTCATCTTTGGAGGTCAGAACGATATAGAAACTATAGAGCAACAACCCTAACAGTACCGCCCCCAGTACCAGCGTCGAAGCATAGAGAAAAAACTCTTTCATGGAAAAATCTCCTTCACATAGAAATCGGATTAACCAAAGAACTCCCCCCGTGCGGGTCTGTTTGCCTGCGCGAGCAGACAAACCCCCTGCAGGGAGGGTCAGAATTGATAGGATAGCCACGATACTCGTTCAGGGGGGTTGAGATTGAGCCGGGGTATGATCCCGAAAAGTCGTATTGCTGCGCAGCCGGGCTTCGTCGTGAGATTCTGCTGAGCCTGTGGGGGGCTCAGCAGAACGATGATGGGGGTCCACACACGGCTGCAAAGCTTAAGCTTTTGGCGAGGACACTCCTTTGGAAGTGACGAAACCCCGAAAGGGTAAACCACTCCTTTGGAGCACTCCGGCTGAAACTCAAGTTCAAAGTCTAAACGAGTATAAAAGAGGGGATGGAGGCGGTCAGCCTTCGGCGGTATAGTGGGTGGGGGAGTATTTGTAACAGAGGATCGGATAATGAAAGTGCGGATTGTGTTGAGAGTAGGCCTTTATCGGGCTAATGGCCGGGAATCCCAGGCGCAGAATTTCAAAAAAACCTTTCAGCGAAGATACACTGATGGGGTTGAGGGTTTTGCCTTTTTCTACCGTGACGGAATCTAAAATTTCCCAGGCCCTGAGGTCGGAGGCCAATATAACCGGCTCACCCGGGGATTGAACCGGGCCAGTAACCATCTGAGGGATGGCAAAAGAGGGATGAAGCGTAACCACTAAGTGGATCGCTGCGGCAAGGAAAACAATAAATCTGCTAAAAAGTTCCATGGTTGTTTTCATCCCTTAACAAACATCCGAATATACCAATTTGCATTATCGGAAAACAAATGAATAATTGAAGCTGAATTATAGAGTTTTGCGCTCAGCTATCAGCTGATAGCTGGCCGCTTCCGCGCTTCATAAATTCAGCGATAGCTGGGCATGATGCGGCAGGGCACGGTAAATCGCCCGGGCATCCTCCGCGGATATTTTAACCTCTATCCAGAGCAGGTGCCGGGGAGATTGAAAATTCGCCAGCGCCCGCAGCGCCTCTGCGGCGGAAAAGAGGGTCCGCCGGGCATCGAACAGCCATTTGGAAAAACGCCCCTCCCAGGAGGGCGGCTCCGCCTGCTCGATCTCCAGGATCAATCCCCGGTCGAATTGCAACTCCACATAAACGTCTTTTTTCTCCGGGGGAATCGGTTCGCGGTACATTTGCTGGGCTTCCAGGGTGTCTTTGGGCGCTTTTTTCACGATGATCTGGGATTTCGGGATGGTGGCGCGCTCCTGCTCCAGCACAAAAGGGACCGAAAGCCAGCCCAGCAGCGCGGCGCGATCCTGCAAGTGTTTGAATCCCTTGCTGGTGCGGAATTTCTGAATTTTGCAAGGCCGCACTGCCACCCCGCGAATGTCGATGTTCAAGGTGCTGTCGCGCAGGTTCAGGGAAAGAGTGATCGAATCGATTTTGGCGGCTTGCAGGCGGGAATTCAGGAACGCCGCTTCGCTCTCCATGACGTAAATTTTGCCTAACATTTCCGATTGCTCCGGGGAAAGCGCGGAGAGGTCGATGAAAGTGGAATCGTGTGGCGGCGGGGTGGTTCTCTGCTGCGCGCTCTCCGGCAGGGGCAGATGAATCGCGGGCAGCAGCACCGTCAGGATCGAAATCAGCAGTAGGGGCAGCAGCGCCAGGGTAAAAAACAGAATGCTGGCCCGGGTATTTTGCTTTAGCCGCCGGTACCCCGTCGCCAGGGGGCTGCCGATCCGGCGATAGAAGAAGCGCCCGATGGCCGGGAGAATTCCCCGGACTCCGGAAAGAATTTTTTCAAAGAAGTTTTCCATATCAATAAATATATACTTTTGAACCGATTTCCAAATTTCTGTAAATGCTTTCCAGGTCCTCGTCTCCCAGGCGCACGCAGCCGTGGGTGACCGGCATTCCCAGGTAGCGCTGGTAGAGGGTTCCGTGGATGAGATACCCCCCGCCCAGGGCCAGGGCGTAATCGCCTAAAACCCCGGATTCGTAGCGTTCCGGGGAATCCGGAGGGGGAACCGGGCGGCCTTCCTCGATGAAAGCCCAATCGGGCATGCGCCATACCGGGGAGGGGATTTTCCCCTGGATGCGGAACATCCCCCGGGGGGTTTTGAAAATCCATTGCCGGTTATCCGCAGTTTTCAGCATGGTGTAGCTGCCGGTGGAACACATGCCCTCCCGGATCATTTTCCGTTTCGAGAACAGGAAAAACTTGTTATCGGCAGTGTCCACGATGAGGTAGGGGCTGAAGGGAGTCAAACGGATATTTTTACGCCGCAGCTCCGCCAGGCTCCCGTTAAGGCGGGTAAACTCCTGTTTGAATTTAGCCGGATTGCGGGTCTCCCGGGGGCTGCCCGGCGGCAACAGGGCGAATTTCAACTCCCGCAACCCCGGCGCAGCCAACAGCGCCAATCCTGCTAACAATACACCCAGTAGCGCGCCGGTTAAAAAAACCTTACCCGGGCTGAGCGGCGGGGCCGGTTTCGTATCGGTTTTTACCGGTTGTACCGGGGGCGCTTCTCGAGAAGCATTTTCCGCGGTTGTCGCAGCCGCTTGCGCGGGGCGGTTTTCATCTTCCCCGGGTTGGCGAATCATCGTTTCATCCATATCACGATTATCCGAAAATGTGGGAATACCTGTTTTAGGGCGCCTGAATCTTTTATGTCGTTTTTTCATTGACCGATGTTATTCATGGCGGATCATCTTTCACGCAAATTAATGATTATCCGCTAAACCATTCAAAGAGCCGACGATGGTTACCGGGGTCCCGACGTTAATCATTTGGAAGAGCGCGTCCATGTCGCGGTTATCCAGCGCCACGCATCCCTCGGTCCAATTGATGCCCTTCCCCCCTTCACCGTGAATCTCGATGGAGCCGCCGATGCCGGCGCTTTGCGGCAACTCCCCGTTCTTTTTGGCTTCCTGGAATTTCTCCCAATCGGCCGGGTTGGGATAATTGATTTCCAGGGCTTTGTAGTAGATGGTTTGAGCGCCGCTGCGCTTCTTTTTGACCGAATACCGCCCTTCCGGGGTGGCGCGGTCGCCGCGCTGGGATTTGGGCCCCATCCAGTTTGCGCCGAACTCCGCCGGGTATTCCGCTTGCAGTTTTCCCCCGACATATACCCGGCAGGTTTTGCCCAGTTTATCCACGATAATGGCGGCTTCGTTGTTGGCCTGGGACCAGGCGATGGTTTCTTCCGCCCATTTCCGCCAGATGGGAAGGTGGGAGAGGTATTCCCGGATTTTCTGGGTCACTTTTTGCCCCGCTTCCCCAATCATCTGTTCTCCCGCGGATAATTTTTTATCTGCCAGGAGGTAATCTCCCCGCTCGTACGCTGCCCGGCTCTCCAGCACCAGCAACTCCCCGGTAGCAAAGCGCACGTTTACCGGCTTGCGGGCCGGCATATCTCCCCAGGTGGCGTGCAGGCTGTCGATTCTCTGCTTCACCAGGGGAATTTTGAAGCGCAGCACGGTTTTCAAGGAATCCCGGGTACGAAGGCTTTGCCGGGCAGCGTGTTCCGCCCGGGTCGCCGCTTCGCCGACCAGTTTAAGCAGGGTGGAATAGTCGCGATTGATCATCAGTTTTTGATTTTGCCGCCGCCACTCCTGGTAGGCCGCCTCCCAGGTTTCTTCCGCGGCTTGCAGGAATTCCGCGGCATAGCGTTCCGCCTCGGCGCGGTGCGCCTGTCCCAGCAGGGTATTCAGCCGTTTGACCCCGTATTCCGGCGGTTTGGGGGCGTAAGCAGCGATGAACCCGCACGCCGTTAATGAGAGCAACCCCAAAACCAGCCCTGCAATGATTATTTTCTTATAATTTTTCATACTCCGAATCCGATCGACTATCGCGTTGCCACGCACCTGCATACGGGATTGGCAAAATTCGTGAATCTTAATTAAAAATCAAATATAATATAAAAAACCCCGGCCTGCTTGCGCCAGCCGAGGTTTTTTCTGTTAAAAACTTTTTTAAGCGGAAAATTCGGTCAATCAAGCTGCTTGCTTACCCCTTATTTTCCGTATTTTTTCGCAATCGCGGCTTTCAATTCATCGTTGATGGACTGCACTTTGGCAATGCCGGCGTTGACTTTGGTTTCGGCGCCTAAGAAATCGCCGTTGCTCACCAGGGTATTGATTTCGTTGATAGAGGCTTCTACCACGGTCAGTTCATCCTGCATGGCTTCCAAAGCAGCCTTGCCTTCTTTGCCGCGCGGGGCTTTGGCCATCAGGCCCTTGGTTTCTTCCATCAGGGTAGTCAACTGCGCCAGGGATTCCTGCACCCGCAGCCGGGTTTCTTCTTTGGCGGCGGCAGCATTAGCGACAACGGTTTGGGAATTGGCCACCACGGATTCCAGCATCGCTTTGGCTTTGTCATAATTGCGGGTAAGGGCGAATTTGGAGTTCTGGGCTTCAATTTCCGCCATGGCCGCGTTCAGGGTGTCTTGCAGGGCGTTGAATTCATCCGCCACGTAGCGGT
Source organism: uncultured Calditrichaceae bacterium (assembly GCA_964522165.1). Classification (GTDB taxonomy): domain Bacteria; phylum Calditrichota; class Calditrichia; order RBG-13-44-9; family J075; genus JABWBP01. Next base: position 3,793 of record CAZFVV010000014.1, on the reverse strand, counting down.
TGGCTTCCGCCGTTCTTGCCGCTTCCAGGGCGGCTTTGGCTGCATCCACGGTTTCCTGGGGCATCTTGGCGCAGCTATTCAACAGAACCAGCACGGCGCTGAGGGCCATCATTACAACGATCATTCTTGCTTTCATTTCTAAAACTCCTGTTACATTAAGATGATTAAACGGTTTACTTGCCATTTCTGGCTCGATCAGTTATTGCCCTTTCGGGGCGACCCGCTTAAATCCCCTCTGTTGGCAGAGGCTGATGCGCGAGCGCCCTTTTTATAGACAAACCCTGTGCCAGAAATCGCAAAGCCAGAAAATGAAGCTATGGGAGGGTTTGGGGAGAGAAACGGTGCTCCGGGAGGCCGATTAAATAAACCGGGCTGTAAGCAATCTGTGCAGGGTGCTTAAAATGCTTACAATTCGAGAATGCCAAAGACCTCAAAGGTTTTGGAAACCCTTGAGGTCTTCCACTCATCCTTCTTCTTTGATAATCGTCTTCGATTTGATTCCGTACTTCTCGATGCGGTCGTGCAGCATCACCCGGGAGATGCCTAACAATTTGGCGGTTTTGACCTGGTTTCCCTCCATCGCTTGCAGGGCGGCGAGGATCAGCTCCTTTTCCACTTCTTCCATGACGTGTTGATAGAGCCGGCCCTGGTATTCCGCCAGGTTGCCGGGAATGAAGGCGGGCAAGCGCTCGCCCCGCTCCTCCCCCGGAGCGCCGCGCTCCCCGGCCAATTCATCGGCTACGATGTCCGGGGTAATGATATTGCCTTTGCAGAGCAGCACCGCCCGTTTCAACACGTTTTCCAGCTCCCGCACGTTTCCCGGCCAATCGTATTTAATCAGGGCGTCCATGGTTTCCGGGGCCAGGGAGATATCCGGTTTGTTCAACTGGGCGCGGTGCTTGGCCAGAAAGAAATTCAGCAATTCGGGGATGTCCTCCTTGCGCATGCGCAGCGGCGGCAGGGTAATGGTGATCACTTTGAGGCGGTAGTAGAGATCTTCCCGGAAATCTCTCTGGCTGATGGCCTTTTCCAGGTTTTTGTTGGTGGCGGCGATGATGCGCACGTCGCTGTGCAGGGTTTCCGAACCGCCTAAGCGCTCGAAGGTGCCTTCTTGCAGCACCCGCAGCAGCTTTGCCTGGATTCCTGAATTCATATCCCCGATCTCATCCAGGAACAGGGTGCCCCGGTGGGCTTGCTCGAATTTCCCGAACTTGCGTTTTACCGCCCCGGTAAACGCTCCTTTTTCATATCCGAATAATTCGCTCTCCAGGAGGGTGTCGGGAATGGCGGCGCAATTCACCGCCAAAAAGGGTTTTTCCAGCCGGTTGCTGTGCTGGTGAATGGCGCGGGCAACCAGTTCTTTGCCGGTGCCGCTTTCTCCCACTAACAGGATATTCACGTCGCTGGCGGAAACCCGCCCGATCATTTTATACACTTCTTTAATGGCCGTGCTGTTTCCGATAATATAGTTGCCGGACCAATCGGTGAAAGCGGCGTCAACCCGGATCTCCTCTTTCATTAGTCGCCCCACCCCCAGGGCTTCTTCGATGAGGGTGCGCATGTGGGGGACGTCGAAGGGTTTTTCCAGGTACTCGTACGCGCCGTATTTCATGGCGGTGATGACTCGTTCGCTGGAACCGTAGGCGGTGATGATCAGCACCGGAATCCGTGGCGCCAGGTGTTTGATCTGTTGCAGCACTTCCAACCCGGACATACCCGGCATTTCGATATCGAGAATGACCAGGTCCGGGGGATCCTGTTTTATCTTCTCCAATGCTTCGGAACCGTTCTGCACTCCCGACACCTGGTAATCCGGCGCCCGCAGCAATTTGGAGAACGAATAGCGCACGCTCTCTTCGTCATCTACCACCAGGATTTTATTCATCGCACTTTTCCTTGTTACGGTCTGATTTTCCGCTGAACACTATAGTCTTCATCCTTTTTCCCTTATCCCTCGATGAATAGAATTGCTGGTTCCCCGCTGCTTCTTATTGATTCATGGGCAGGTTGATAGTAAAAGTTGCTCCTCGGTCGGGGTTGTTGTCAGCTTCGATCCAGCCGCGGTGGAGCTCCACGATCTGATTGGAGATGGACAACCCCAGCCCCACGCTCTCCCCCTTGCCTTTCACAAAGGGGTCGAACAGGGTATCCTTGATGGATTCGGAGATGCCCTGGCCGGTGTCGCTGATACAGATTTGCAATAATTCTTTGCCGTTGGGGCTTCCGGCCAGGTTTATCTTCCGGGTCGCGATTTTCAGTTGCCCGCCGCCGGGCATGGAATCGATGGCATTCAGCACCAGGTTCATCAATACCTGTTTGATCTGGCCGGCGTCCGCAGAGATGGTTTCCGATTCGGAAACATGCTTTTCTACCAGTTCGATTTTGCCCTGCCGCAGCCGCGGGCCTAACAGCAGCAGGGTTTCCCGGATCACCTCCTGCACCTTCACCGGCTCGAAGCGGGGTTCGCCGGGGCTGGCAAATTTCAGAAAATTCTGAATGAAAGCGTCGATGCGGTTGATCTCCTTGACGATTACCGCCATATCCTCTTTCTGGATGCTTTGGGGATCGTCCTGCATGGGATAGATCAGCATTTTGATCGCGGTAAGGGGATTGCGAATCTCGTGGGCGACGCCCGCGGCGATTTTCCCCAGCGCCGCCAGCCGTGCGGAACGGTCCAAGAGGCGGCGGTTCTTCTCCAGGTCCGCCTGCGCCTTGTTGATGCCTTCGATGAGGCGATGAATATGCCGGTCGAGCTCTTTCAATTCCTCCCCCGGGGACATCCGGATATGTTCCACCAGGTCGCTTTCCGCCGCGCCGCGCACTTTTAGCACCAACTCATAAATGGGATTCAGAATGATCCGGGAAATGACCCATCCCAGGATGCTCCCCAGCAAGATTCCCCCGATGCCCAGGCCGATCATGGCGTCGCGGATGGCGGAGTTGATCCGGTTCAGCCGTTTCTCATAGACGCTGCGGGTATTTTCATTGGCCGCAATGTAAGATTTGCACTTTTCATAAATGGTGTCGAACAAATCCCGCCCGGCGTGGATCAGCAGGGCGTTGGCTTTGGAAATCCGGCCCTGTTTTTGAAAAGCCAGGGCGTTCTTCAAATCCTGCTCGTAGTTGTTGAACAGGGCGGTAATCTGCTGCACCAGGTTGGTTTCTTCCGGGGTATTGGCGCTCTCCCGCGCTTTGTGCAGGGAGGCCAGGAATTCTTTCTCGCGTTCCTCCAGCATGGTAATCCACTTGGGATTTTTATCCAGGATATACGTGTAGGTCAGGCCGCGCATGTGGAAGAGGATGATTTCCAGCTCCTGGGCAGCCTTCAGGCTCTGCACGCTCTTGGCCATGATCTGGGTGGTGGTATCCTGGAGGCGGTAAATGTAGGCGATGATGATAAAGCCCCCCGCCAGGATCAGGGAAATCAGCAGCAGCGCCCCCACGATCAGGCGATAACTGAGGTGAAATTTCATGAACTTCATGCGCGTTTCTCTTCAAAGAACCGGGTAAACGATTACAGTGGCAGGGTGGTAAGAAGTGAGTGCGGAGGAAGATCGAGATCTTGCTTTCCAATTAAGACACATCGCTCACCACTCACAACTCTGCCACTCACTACTCTACCTCTCACTACTCTACCTCTCACCCACCCGAAAAATAAACAAATTTCGTGCTAAAATTTATCCTGCCCCGGGGGCAGAACCAAATGTTATCTCTAAGAGCATGTCTAAAAATTCGCCACTAATTCTACTTTAAGACTTTGAGGGAAAAGAGCAAAAGTGAAGACTTATCAAGC
>CAZFVV010000013.1:23095-71481 GCA_964522165.1 uncultured Calditrichaceae bacterium | reverse complement strand
GCCAGGTATTGAAGATTTGAAAAAACAGAATCCCGATCAGCAGGACCAGAGCCAGGAAAAACAAAAAAATCCGGTCTTTCTACTGCGACGCGCCGGCATCGGTCGGATTTTCCAGAGGCGCAGAGCCGGCGGCCTTCGCGCGAAAAAGCAGGCGATAGAAAATCACCGCCGCCGCGAAACTGGTAATCCCATCCACCCAGAACAGGTAATGGTAGTCTAAAGTTGCCAGGAAACCGCCTAGGGCGGGGCCGATGGTAATACCTAAGTTAATGGCCAGGCGATTGAGCGCGAAGGCGCGGGCGCGTTTTTCCGGGGGCGCCACGTTGGCCAGGGCAGTGGCGTTGGCCGGGCGGAAGGCTTCCGCTACCACGGCGAGGAGAAAGATCGCAATGGCGATCTCGTAAAAATCGCTTAAAAAGCGGATCGCAATGTAACCGACCCCGGAGAGCGCCAGGCTGAGCAATTGAACCCGGGAAGTGCCCCATTTGTCGCTTAGCCAGCCTCCCAAAAACGACCCGGCCAGGTAACCGAAGCCGTACACGCTGATGATGTTCCCGGCGTCGGCAACGCTGAAGCGGAGCTCGTCGGTTAAATACAGGGACATGAAAAAAAGCACCATGGAGCCGCTGCGGTTGATCAGCACCACCAGGGAGAGCAGCCAGGCCGCGCCGGGCAGACCCGCAAACGAGGCGGTATAAGCTTTGAGAAGGTTTTTCAAGAGCCGGGCCATGTATGGCTGCTAAAATTGGTTATCAAAAGAGCCGGGGGACTGGCGCCCGCGGTTGATCGAAAATGAGTGCGATTTTAAGGATGATTTGCCGGAAAGCCAAATGTTTTGTGGGGATGTAAGGGCGAATCGCGAATCGCCCCCACGATCACGGTCTTGCTTCGTACACTGCCCGGGGCCAGGTTTCCACCGCCCGGCGAAAACGGGTAAACCCGCCCTGCCGAACGATTTCGCCCAGGTGCTTTTCACTATTGCCGTTCAGCGGCATGGAAATCAGCCAGTCGCCCTCTTCCCGGAGCTTTTCCCGCACGTACGCCGCGGCTTCCGCCAGCGTAACCGGCGCAAAAAACCCGTGGCGGGTGGTGACGATATCATACTGCTCGCCGAAATAGCTCTTCAGCGATCCCACCAAAAAGCTCACCCGCGCGGTTACCCGGGCTTCTTTTGCTTTCCGGCGCGCCGCGATGATGGAGGCATAACCGGGATCGACGCCGGTAAAAAAGGATTTCGGGTAGGCCTGCGCCAGCCGGATAACGGATTCCCCCTCGCCGCAGCCGATTTCGGCCAGGTGCGCGCCGGCGTAGAGTTTATCTTCGATTTCATCAGGCAAAAGAATCGCCGGGTGCAATATCGCATCAGGGGAGTCTGCTGCGCCTTCCCGACGGTGGGTTATAATTTCCTGGTACATTTTATGATCTCCTCTCGGTTCTGTTTTCTTTCGTTGTGAAAGCTGCGGAAATTGGGCGATGCCGGGTTCGGGCTCGCCGCTGCGTTTATATTTCGATCACCCGGAGATTTCTGATTTTACCGGGATTCATTACATTCAAATGGCGATAGATGAGCAGCCACACCTGCGGGGTAGTGGCCAGCACGGAAATTTCTTCTCGAACAATCGTTTCGGCCAGGAACAGCGCCTCCAACGCCGGGTCGCTGAAGACAAAATTCGCCCCGGCGTATATGCAGGCTTCGACCGTTTCTAACCAGGCATTTTCGGACATGGAAATAGCTATCAACACTGTATCCTTAGCGGTAATGGAGAACTTGTTAACCCGGCCGGGCCGGCCGGTTATAGATGCAAATTCGGCTTCGTCGGCGGCGGTTTCCCGGGAGGGAATGGAAACGGCATCGTTTCCCGCGCCGGCCGGCGCTGCTCGCCTGAAATTTGCAGGTTTCAATCGCGCTGACGTTTTCTCGAGAACGATCATATTGTTTTGCCTCATTGAATCATTCCGTTTTTGAACCATGGCGGTATCCTCCTGTCGCCCGGCGTTAAAAAAGTCCCCTGGCGATGCAAAAGGGAATAACCACGTATAGCAGCGTATCCCGCACCAGGTAGTATGCCACGATTACCAGCAGAAATTTGAGACCTCTCCTCTTCCACAACTCCTTAAAGCCGAACCGCTTCACGATCAGAATGCTGTCGATGATGTAGTATTTATACAACCTGAACAGCAGATTCTGCCGGATAGTTTTTGCAATCAAACTCAACATAGCCGCCACGCCTTTCTGTTTTTTAGGAAAGAGAGGCGGACCCGCTTGCCGGTCCGCCCCTTTCCCGTTTTTCGAGTTTCAGTTTGAATCCGTTTTTTTCGGAGGCGTCGTTCACCGGCGCCAACCGGCTTAACTCGCCACCTTTTCGTAGCTCTGGTTTTTCAGTTTGACGGGGATGAGCATGGGCACTTCCCGGCGGTAGTTGACGTAGGATTCTCCGTGCTCGGCAATCAAATCCCGCTCTTCTAATTGAATGGCAATGAGCATATAAGCGGTGGTGGCAATCGCAAACACCAGGTGCGCGATGGTCATGGTAGGGGTCGCCCAAAAGGCCATTATAAAGCCGGCATAAAGCGGGTGGCGAACGTATTTGTACAACCAGGGTCTTCCGAGCTTGAGCGGAGTATATTCTTTACCGCGCAGATAGAGCCATACCTGGCGCAATCCGAAAAGATCGAAATGGTTGATCAGGAAAGTCGCCGTCAGTACCATTAGCCATCCCAGGGCAAATATGGAATAGAGAACCAAACGCCCAACCGGATCCTGAACATTCCAGATAACTCCGCCGACAGGCTGCCAGTATGTGAATAACAAAATCAGGCAAACACTGGCAAACAACACGAAAGTGCTGCGCTCAAGCGGTTTGGGGATAATTTTAGTCCAGGCTTTTTTGAATCCTCTCCGAGCCATAACGCTGTGTTGAATTGCAAAAAGCCCTAACAAACCGGCGTTGATCAGCAGCGCCCGCGCTAAGGGTCCCTCTGCGCCGGAATCCAATGCCTTGGGAACGATCAGGTTGCCGACAAATCCGATGGCATACAAAAACGTGCCAAAGAAAATGAAATAGCAAACCACACCATATAAGAGATACATTACGCGTTTCATTTTTGACTCCTTCATCTATTTAGTTAGTTGAACCTGTTAGTTATTTGAACCTTATGGTTACGGTTTAAAATCGTTGAACCGGCTACGCAACATACCGGGAAAAATCTGCACGATACGATGGCGTTAATTCGGCTTTCTGCTCATGGCCCGGTCTCCTTATCATGTATTGAACATTGCTCTTTACTCTCTCTGGCGCCTGATGCTTGTTTCTTCTTCCTTGCTCAAGCATCGCGGCCTAAGATAGCGAAAAAGCAGGGGGCAAATCTTTCAGCTATGTTGCGAAGATTTGGAAAAATGTTGCGGGATGAGAGGAGTAAAAACGGCGAGAAATCACCGCTCCGGCAGGCGGAGCGGCGATTTTGAAGTTATGTTGCAAAAATTTGCAGATATGTTGTATTTGGAGAAATCACAGCACCCGTATCTCCACGGCCTGCAATTGCGCCGATTGTGCGGAATCGGAAACGGGATTTTTCGCCAGCACGAATTCGAACACCATATCGCGGTTGGGGAGCTTCTCCAGGTCGATGCTGTTCTGAAAATCGCCGGCGCGGAAGTAGGCGGTTTTGTAGGGGGATTCTTCCAGGCGGGTATCCACTTTCCACAATTCGCTGTCGATCTTTTCCAGAAAACGCATGAAACCGAATTTTTTAGACTGGTTGAAATAGTAACACTGCCCCCGTACGGTGGAACCGATCTCGCCCCATTTTTTTCCGTTTTCATCGGCAACCGGCAACAGGCCGGGAATGAGATAGCCGGAAAAATACATGTCCGCGGTGCTGCGAAGATCGCCGGAAACATTGTCGAACGCCACGATCTCCACCCGGCAGCCGCGGTTTTGCAAGGCGGTGACGACTTGAACGAAATCCCCGTCCCCGGTGGCCAGCAAAACCCGGTCTAAATTTTCGGATTGGAGCAGGGCGTCAACGGCAAGGTCGAGGTCCGCGTTGGCTTTTCCGATTCGCCCGGATTCGTCGGCATACCACTTCATATATTTCAGAATGACTTTAAAACCCTGCTCGCGCAGCTTATCGTGAAACCCAAACTGCGCCTCCCGGTAATTCCGGTCCGATTTTTCGCGTTCCGGGTCGTAACTGATGTAAGCATTCAGCCGAACCGGGGTAGCCCCGTCCCTACAGGCAAATTCGCGCAATATATCGTACTGCATTCCGTAGCCGCCGTTCATGGTAATGTTTGCGACGTCCACATACACCCCGGCGCGGAGATAGTTTTGTATCTTTGACACCATGATTTCCTGTTTTTTTGATTACTCTGATCGCTTATTTATTGTGATCCTTCAAAATTTGTTTGATCTGAGGTTTGATTCGGGGAATATCCTGTTTAACAACATCCCATACAATCTGCATATCAACAACATCATAGCCATGAATTATCCGGTCACGTATACCGGCCATTCCTTTCCAGGGGATCGCAGGGTATTGCTCTCGAATATCCATTGGCAGGCGTTTTGTGGCTTCACCGATGATTTCTAAAGCCCTGACAACCGCAAAATGAATGCGGAAATCGGATTCGAATTGTTCATAAGTTACTCCCGCGACTAAAATTTCGGCCTTTTCCATCGCATCCAACATATCTTCGATATAATCCAGAAATTCGTTACTCATACCGGGATGGCCTCATAAAGGATACGTGCGCCGATCCGTTTTCTAAGATTCCTTTTGATCGCGATATCAACCTTTAATCCCAGCACGTTACTGAGATAATCTTCCAACTCGACCAATCCGATCAAACTGATTCTGGGCGGTCTTTCAAGCTCGATCAAGATATCAAGATCGCTGTCTGGCCGCTGTTCGTTTCGCACATAGGAACCGAATATGCTGACCTCTGTTACGCCATATTTTTCCGCCAGATAAGGCTTCTGTGCTTGTAAAACTTGTTTGATCTCGCTTAAGGTCTTCATTTGTATAGCTCATAAAACTTTAGATCATTCTCACCATTCGTTGAAAATATACTTCCCACTTTGGTGAGAGTGCAAACATTATTCATTTTCCTCCCACCCGGCGGCTGAACATCCGGGGTGAACCGGATACCCGTGCGCTAACGCTCCTGCGTCTTACGCTTATACTCCCGCGGCGAGCACCCGAACATCTCCTGAAAACAGCGCGTAAAATAGGCCTGGCTGTTGAAGCCCACCATGTAGGCGATCTCGGCGATGTTCCCGGCGTCCTGCTTGATCAGCTCCGCGGCGCGCTGCAAGCGGAAGGAGCGGATGAATTCGCTGGCAGATTGGTTGGTAATCGCCCGCAGCTTGCGGTGAATCTGCGCCCGGCTCATGCCCATCTCCTGGCCTAACTTCTCCACGCTGAAATCTTCATCATCCAAATGTTCTTCGATAACGGTGCGCAGGCGCTCCAAAAATACCTTTTGGGTAGATGGAACCGTTACGTCGCTGGGTTTGAGGAGCATTTCCGCGCTGAATTTTTCGCGCATCTGCTGACGCAGGCGGATCAAATTGCGTACCCGGATTTTTAATTCCTCGGGATTGAACGGTTTCACCAGGTAATCATCCGCCCCGGTTTCCAGCCCCTCTAACTTGTCTTCCGGGGCCGCCCGGGCGGTAAGCAGGATTACCGGGATATGGTTGGTTTTGGGGCTGGTCTTCAGGCGCCGGCAAAGTTCGTAGCCATCCATTTCCGGCATCATAATGTCGCTGATCACCAGATCGGGGATCAGTTCCGCGGCCTTTTGTAAACCGGCTTCCCCGTTTTCCGCTTCAATAACGGCATACTCCGGTATAAGTTGTTCGCGGATAAATTTCCGCAAGTCGCTGTGATCTTCGATCACCAGAATCAAGGTCTTATCACTTATGCCATTGACCGGCTCCTCTTCCGGGGAGACTGTCGTAGCTTCGGGGGTTTGCGCTTCAAGATCAGGAATATCGATAGGCTCTTCCGCTTCCTCGGTAATCTCTTCATTTTTAAGGTGCAATTTTCCCAGGGGTAATCGCACAATAAATGCAGTTTCTTCAGCTTCTGCACTTTCCACGGTTACTTCTCCGCGATGCAAATCCACCAGTTCCTTCACCAACGCTAACCCAATACCGGTGCCTTCGTATTGCCGGGTAGTGGCATCGTCCACCTGGTAAAAGCGGTCAAAGATAAATGGGAGTTTTTCTGCCGGAATACCCGGCCCGGTATTGGATATGCGAATCTCAACAATTTCAGAGTTGAAAATCTTGACGGGTTTAACCCCAGAAAAGGCAGGGCGACTTGCAATCCCGGAAGGCCGGTAGGTGTTTTTACCGGGATAATCCCGCTGACTTCCAAACCCGGAATCCTTCTGGTTTCCCACGGATACCGTCACGTCTATTCTGCCTTCCCGGGGCGTAAATTTAAAAGCATTGGAGAAAAGGTTATAAAATACTTTTTCCAATTTATCACCATCAAAATAAACATAAATTGCCGGGAAGCCGGCTTCGGCGATGATGGGTGCATTGTTAAATAATAATTGAATTCCTTTCGCTTCGCCCATCGAAGCAAAAGAAGCAAAAACCTGCCGTAAAAATCGACCCATATCCCCCCGGCTTGCTTCCAGCTTCATCCCCCCGGCTTCCAATTTGGCGAGGTCCAGCAATTGATTGATCAATTGCAGCAATCGAGAAGCATTACGTTGCATTACTTCAAAATCTGATTGAAAGATCTGAGTGTCGGATCTGGTTATAAGTTTGTGGATACCCCCCAGGATTAGTGTCAATGGAGTGCGGAATTCGTGGGAGATGTTGGCAAAAAAGCGCGATTTCAGATGATCGATTTCCTGAAGTTTTTGCGCTTCGAATTCTTTCATCTTCAATTCGTTCTTGAGACGCACCTGGTTTAATTCGAAACGCCGCCAACCCAATACCACCATCCCAATCAAAACGATATAAACAGCATACGCCCAATTGCTGCGCCACCAGGGGGGTGTAATCACAATCCGTATCGAAGAACCTTCCTCGTTCCAAATTCCGTCGTGATTGGAAGCCTTGACGCGGAAAGTATATACCCCGGGATCGAGATTGGTATAGCTGGCTTCCCGTTTATTGTCGGTATAAATCCAGTGGTCATTGAATCCTTCCAACTTATAAGCATATTGGTTCTTTTGCGGATTGGTATAATCCAATGCGGCAAATTTAAAGGAAATCATATTTTCTTTGTACGGGAGAGTGATCGTTTTGATATAACTAAGGGCGGTATCGAGCAGTACTTCCCGGTCAAATTTCCTGAATTGGGTCAATATAACCGGCGGCAGGGTTCGATCCACCTTGATACTGTCCGGATGGAAACGGCATACCCCTTTGGTGCTTCCGAAGAACGTCTCTCCCCGGCCGTTTTTGAAAGCCGCCCGCCACTTAAACCGGTTGCCCGGAAGACCATCACTCGCATCATAATTCTTAAACGTCACGGTTCGGGGGTCAAATCGCGATAATCCATTATTGGTTCCCAGCCAAAGATTGCCGTGTTCATCGCTTAAAATACTATTGATGACGTTATTCGGAAGGCCTTCTTCCATCGTGAATACGGTGAAGGAGTTCTGTTTTATCTCTTCCGGCGACATCCGGATCAACCCCCCCGCGGAGCCAACCCAGATATTAGCGGAAGAGTCTTCATAGACACTTAGAATACTGTTGAGAGTTATATCGAGGGTTTGGTTACGATCAAATTTAAAACTCTTGAAAATTCCGCTGCTGCGGTCGAACCTGTAAAGCCCGTTACCGGTGCCAATCCAAAGGAATCCGGAACGATCCTCATAGATAGCGCTGCCCCACCATGAACCTGTGCGGGTGCTGTCTTGCGGATCGACCGGGTATTGGGCAATTGCCTCCCGGGTTATTTTTCCGCCTTCAATCCGGTTCAGGTTAGACTTGTTCAGGCCGTTGCCGGTCGTAAACCAGAGGATATTTTCCCGGTCTAAATAAAGCTCATGTATATCGTTGCTGCTAAGGTTGGCATTTTCTTTAGTAAGTGTATCCCAATGTTTGGAAATCTTGTCATATCGTAAAAGGCCGTCGCCGGTGCCCACCCAGATTTTTCCGCTATTGTCTTCCGCAAAACAATGGTAACTGGTATTCGGCCAGAGGGTAACCTGCAAAGTTCTTTGATTATAGGCGATGCCGGTGCCCAGGGTGCCGATCCATAAAATGCTATCGCTATCCTGGAAAAGGCATTGAACGTTATAATCCTTTACCACCCCCTGGTCCCGCTCATAAAGCTCCAATTTGCTAAACGAACTCCTCGACGGATTAAATTTGTAAATACCTTCTCCCCAGGTTGCCGCCCAAATCATCCCCGAATGGTCTTTATAAAGGAATTTTACGGTGGTTTGATCCAGCTTATCGGCATTCCAGGTAGGGTTTAAAAAACGGGTAATGCCGCCGGTTCTTCCATCCAGGCGATCCAGGCCGCCAAGATAGGACCCGATCCACAGGTTCCCGTTTTGATCCTCACAGAGGGTTTTCAGCCAGTTACTGTTGATGGTGGATGGATCGTTCTTTTTATGAAGATAACGGGTAAATTTACCGCTTACCCGGTCAAATTTATTCAATCCCCGGTCTGTTGCCACCCACAGCGCGCCGGAACGGTCTTGCAGAATGGCGGTCACCCAATCATTGCTAAGACTTGCAGGATCCGCGGGGCCGTGCCGGTAATGGCGGAAAGAGACCGAAAAGTCTTCCGCCGCACTCGTGTTTACACCCGGGTAGCGGGAGCGAATCATCTGGTTCAGACCGCCGCCCAGGGTAGGAGAAGTAAAATCGCCAGTGCCAATCCACAAATTCCCCTGTCTGTCTTCATAAATAACACTGATATAATCGTGGCTTAAACTGTTTGGGTTATCAGGATTATGGCGATACCGAATAAAGGTTTCTTCTTCCTTCTTTAGCGGATTTCCCCCGGATGCAGATTTGCTTAAACGGTACAAACCGTCAAAGGTACCGACCCAAAGAACACCTGAACGGTCTTCGCAGATACTGCGAATTGTGCTGAACGATTTGTCGGTAGTGTACAAGTGGCGTTTAAATGTTTCTGTCACAGGATCAAATCTATTCAAACCATTGTCGGTACCGATCCAGAGATGACCGGAACGACTTTGAGCGATAGTCCACACGATATTGTTAGAAAGACTTTTAGAGTTTTTAGGGTCGTGTCGAAAAATTTTAAAATCATACCCATCGTAGCGCCAAAGGCCGGATCGGGTGCCAAACCACAAAAATCCCTCCTGGTCCTGGAAAATGCAATTGATATCGCTCTCCGCGTATTCTGCCTGAATGGTTACATTTTCAAATTGAATGTTCTTCGCGAGGAAATAGACCCGGGGAACTTGCTGTGGATAGAGACTTACCAGAAAAACGTATGGTAATGTGATCGCCAAAAAAATGATTTTTATATATTTAGCCATAATTTAATTTCCTTGCCGTTTTTTAAACTCCGAAGGCGAGCATCCGAAAGCCTCCTGAAAACAGCGCGTAAAATAGGCCTGGCTGTTGAAGCCCACCATGTAGGCGATCTCGGCGATGTTCCCGGCGTCCTGCTTGATCAACTCCGCGGCGCGCTGCAAGCGGAAGGAGCGGATGAATTCGCTGGCGGACTGGTTGGTAATCGCCCGCAGCTTGCGGTGAATCTGCGCCCGGCTCATGCCCATTTCCTCGCCTAACCTCTCCACGCTGAAATCTTCATCATCTAAATGCGCTTCGATGACCGCGCTCAGGCGCTCTAAGAACACCTTTTGGGTGGAAGGAACCGTTATATCACTGGGTTTGAGGAGCATCTCCGCGCTGAATTTTTCGCGCATCTGCTGGCGCAGGCGGATCAAATTGCGTACCCGGATTTTTAATTCCTCGGGATTGAACGGTTTCACCAGGTAATCATCCGCCCCGGTTTCCAGCCCCTCTAACTTGTCTTCCGGGGCCGCCCGGGCGGTAAGCAGGATTACCGGGATATGGTTGGTTTTGGGGCTGGTCTTCAGGCGCCGGCAAAGTTCGTAGCCATCCATTCCCGGCATCATAATGTCGCTGATCACCATGTCGGGAATCAGTTCCGCGGCTTTTTGCAAACCGGATGTCCCGTCTTCCGCTTCGATGACGCGATATTCCGGCGCTAAACCTTCGCGAATGAAATCCCGCAAATCCGGGTGATCCTCGACCACCAACACCAGGGTTTCGTCTTCCCGGGCGGTTTCATCTTCTTCCGGCGCCGGAATCTCCGCTCCCTCTGCTTCCCGTTCGTCGCTGGCGGGCGCTTCCGCCGTAAACACGGCTTCCACGTCCACCCCGGCGAGGGATGGCTGCGCCGCCGTTTCCGCCGTTTCTTCGGCGATGATCTCTTCCTCCCGGAGATGCGCCCGCCCCAGCGGAAGCCGTACCGTAAAAGAGGTTTCTGCTCCCGGAACGCTTTCCGCAATTACTTCCCCGCGGTGCAATTCCACCAACTCTTTTACCAGCGCCAGGCCAATGCCGCTGCCTTCGAATTCCCGGGTAGATCCGTCATCGGCCTGGTAGAAACGGTCGAAAACATAGGGCAATTTTTCCGCCGGAATCCCCGGGCCGGTATTCGTGACCCGGATTTCTACGATTTCGGATGATTCGGCTTCGCTCACCACAGGTTTCGGATTTCGGATTGCGGATTGTTGGGGAGATTCCAATCCCAAATCCGAAATCCCAAATCCAAAATGATCACGGCTGCCCACGGCTACCGCCACGTCGATCCTGCCCCCAGGCGGGGTAAACTTAAGCGCATTGGAAAGCAGGTTATAAAACACTTTTTCCAGTTTGTCCCGGTCAAAATAGCCGTAAATAGCGGTTTGGCCGGCGGAGCCCAGGGGCGCCCCGTTGAAGACCATCGAAATCTGTTTCTGCTCTCCCAGGGAAGCAAAAGACATGATAATCCGCCGCACAAAACCCACCATGTCGCCCCGGGCGGCCTGTAATTTTTCGCCCCCGGCTTCTAATTTGGCCAGGTCCAACAGTTGGTTGATCAATTGCAGCAGGCGGGCGGCGTTGCGCTTCATTACCCCATAATCCGCCAGGACTTCCCGGTCTTCGGTTTTATTCGTGAATTTGTCGAGCAGCCCCAGGATGAGGGTGAGGGGGGTGCGGAATTCATGGGAAATGTTCGCAAAAAAGCGCGATTTCAGGCGATCCATTTCTTGCAGCTTTTCCGATTGCGCTTTCAATTGATTGCGCTGTTCCACCACCTGGGAGGTTCGCTCCGCCACGATTTTCTCCAGTTCGTGGCTCTTTCGCTCCAACTGGCGCACCCGGTACTTCACTAACCCGAATACCAGCGCCGCGCCGAGGAGGGCGTATAGAAAATACATCCACGGGCTTTTATACCACGGCGGCAATACCGAGAACTCGAAGCGGGCTTCATCGCTGAGATGCCCGTATATGTTTTTTGCCCGCACTTTGAAGACATAATCTCCCCCCGGCAGGCCGGTATAATCCTTCTGTGCCTCCCGGGTCCACCGGGACCAGCCTTCATCGAATCCTTCTAACATAAATTGATAGCGGTTAGCGGAAACATTATCATAACTTGGGGCGGCAAAGTGGAATCGCAGGGAGTTATAACGCGAGGCCAGCACCGGTTGAAAGGGTTGAGAAGGAACCGCGCCGCCATAGACAATCGAATCGCTCGAAATAATCGATATTCCCCCGATCACCGGCGAATAATCGGTCGCATAATTTTGAGAAATATCCGGCGTATAACGCACAATGCCATCAGTACCGCCAAACCAGACCGTCCCGTCCGGCTCCGGGTAAATGGCGAACAGACCGTAGAAATCTTGCAAGCGCATAAACGGCACTTCCCGCCAGATGTACTCTCCCGGCCGGGCGGGGTGCGGAACCGCCTGCCCAACCAGGTTTTTTTCCTTCCCGATTCCGCCTAAAACCCAGACGTTTCCACGCCGGTCCTCCTGGATTTGAAAGATCCAGCAGGCGCTATCGGCCAGGAACGCTCCGAAGGTCGTATCGGGAACGAACAACTGCCGCTGCGCATCGAACTTCCGCAGCCCATTATGGGTTGCAAAAACGATCCGCCCGCCCACCGCCCGGGGGTTTATCTGTCTTTCCGGTAAACCGTGCTCTTGACCAAAGCGGGTAACGGCGGCGTTAAGAAAATTCCCGTCGGCAGGGGCGGCGGGCTGCGCTATCTCCACCTTCAGCACCCCGGCGTAGCGGGTTCCCAGCCAGAGAACCCCCTCTTTATCTTCGGCAATGAATTCGACCCGCTCGTCGATGCCGCGGATCATTCCCAAATCCTGCCAGCGCCCCTGAGCCCATTGCAGCACGGCCAGGCCGGTGGATAGTCCGACATATACCCGGTTGCTATCCTGCTGCGATTGATGCAGGTTTCTGACTGCCCCGCCCTGCCATTGGGTGGGGATCGGGATCGCGCGCTTCCCATCGGCTCGTATTTCAAAAACCGCTTCGTTTGCCCCGGCCAGGAGATGCTCCCCGGCGGATACCAACGCCCAGACCTGCATCGCCAATCCCTCCACCGGCTTGAAGCGGGGAAACGGTCCGCCCCTGCCCTCGGGCTGTGCGGTTCTCTTCTCTAAATAATAGAGGCCCTGGTGGGTTGCGGCGTACAATTTCCCCTTGTGGCGGATCATGCCCTCCACAATGCTCTCGATCCCGGACGCCGCGGTGAAGCGCGAGAGCGGTGCAGGCGTCTCCACCCGCGCCAGGCCGTTATCCAGCGCCAGCCAGATGCCGCCCTGCCGGTCCATATAGACATGGCGGACGTTATCGTTCTGCAAGCCGCACTCCCGGTTTATCACCTGGCAAAGATTTCCCGCTCTGTCGATGAGCACCGCGCCCCCGTAATTGGTGGCCAGGACAAACAGACCGCCCCGCAGCGCCGCGCCGTGGTACAATCGATTAGCCTCTAAAAGAGCGTCTGCCGCAGTTTTGAACGGCGAGAAAACGCTTCGGTCATACAAAAACAGCCCCTGGGTGGAAGCGCCGACAAAAATGGCAGTCTCGTCGTAGGGCTGCATCAAATAAATCCGTTCCTGGGCAAATCTCTCCCCTCCCGGCAGAAGTTGCAGCGAATCCCCCGCCATGCGCATCAAACCGACGCTCCATTGCCGCACGTAGAAAGCCCCGTTGACCAGAAAGGAGGTGTGAAAGCGATCTTGCGCCTGCCAGACCCGGAAACGCCCTTCCGCCAGGCGGAAAATATATTTTGTGGTTCGGAAATAGATCGTATCCCCCCGGGCGAGGGTTTCCCAAACGTCGTGGAAATCACGATACCCTTCCGGAATGCTGTCGAGCAGGGAGATGAAGCGCAAATGGCCGGCCGGGTCGGAAGCGAGGTATCCCAGGTCGCCTTGCGCGCCCACATAGATCCGCTGCTCCGGGGAAGAAATCGCCAGCGAGCGCACCGTGCTCCTTTTGGGCGTTTTTACCAGTTTCCAGTCCACCCCGTTGTAAACCAGCACTCCCTGGCCGTTGCCAAAATACATTATCCCTCGCGAATCCTGCGCGATGCTCCAATTCTGGGGGTGCTCTCCGTATTCCCGGGGGCTGAAATATTGTATATAGGGGATTCCAGTCTCTTTCCAGGTCTCGGGCGGAATCACAATTTCCCTGGCAGCCATGGATAGTGTGGCAGTCAGCCCAAGCCAGATGGAAAGTAACACGAATAGCGATCTATGGGGCACCTTTCGATCTCCTCGCGTGCATGAACTCGGAAATTTGCAATACATATTGGGGGAAATTAAACACCTGTAGCAGTTTTTTCAAAAGAAAATCTGGCCGAGATGAAAAAATAAATGCGGCTTTTCGGAGGGCGAAAAAAACGGGAGTTTAAAGAGAGGTGTAGAAAAATTATCTATAGCAATTTTGGAAACTTGATTTTATCTTGAACAAAAACAGTAAAATTCAGAGAAATTTGAAATTTTAACTTTCGATTATGGGCGGGCAATTTCCAAATCAAATGAAATCATCGAACGTTCCCGGTGCATGGCCCCCGGGTGTTTCCCGCGGGAATCTCCAACTCTACGCCGCGCTAACACTCTCTTTCCTGCTCAGCTTCGTTCTCTACCTGCTCACCCTTGCCCCCACGGTTACATTTGAAGACAGCGGGGAATTGATTGCCGCGGCCTACAACCTCGGCGTGCCCCACCAGCCCGGCTACCCCCTCTTCACCCTGCTGGGGCGGGTCTTTTCCATGATTCCGCTTGAAAACGTCGCCTATCGCTTGAATTTGATGTCCGCGTTCTTCTCCTCGCTGGCCGCCCTGTTCCTCACCTGGGCAGCCATCCTGCTCATCGAAGAACTCTCCACCGGCAACCGCCAATCTTCAATCTTCAATCTTCAATCTTCAATTCTTAAACACGCCGCCGCCCTCGCCGCCGGCCTGCTGCTCGCCAGCGCTTACGAGAACTGGGAGCAGTCGATCATCACCGAAGTCTATGGGCTGAATACTCTCTCCAACGCCCTGGTAATATGGTTAGCGGTGATGTGGCGCCGCCAGGCTGTTCCCGCCGAACGGGAGCGCTATTTTTTACTGATCTGCTACGTTCTGGGGCTGGCCTTCAGCAACCATACTACTTCCCTGGTGCTGCTGCCGGTTTTGATTATTTTCGCGTTGCTGGCGGATTACCGGTTCCTGCTCCGGGGAAAAAGGCTCCTGGCCGGCGCGGGCGCTTTAATCCTGGGGGTGCTCCCCTACCTCTACCTCCCCGTCGCCTCCGCCCGCAATCCCAAAATGGATTGGGGAAACCCGGAAAACTGGGATAATTTCATCCGCACCGTAACCCGCCAGCAGTACGGATTCGGAGAGGGGCGCACCTTCGGGAAGTTCCTGGCGCAGTTCGGCGTTTACATTGACCTTCTTCGGGAGCAATGGTTTCCGCTGCTATTGATCTTTGCCCTGCCCGGCCTTTTCGCCCTGTTCAAATACCGGCGGATTTATGCGTATTTCTTCCTGATATTTTTTCTCTTTACCGCCCCCCTCACCACCTACCTCACCGATTTCGACGTGAGCGTTAGCGATCCCTTTGCAGCCGCGGAAAACCGGGCGCTGGTATCGGTGTTTTACATCCCCTCCTACCTTTGCCTGGCCCTGCTGATGGGCCTGGGAATGTTTTACACCGCGGCATGGCTGCTGAATCTTCTGAAAGGAAAACGCCTGGCGGAATACGGGCTGGCCGGGGCGATTACCCTGTCCCCGCTGGCGCTGGCGTATCCCAATTACCAAAAATTAGACATGAGCCGCTATCGCTTCGCGGAGGACTACGCGGAAAACCTCTTCCGGGTAACCGAAAAGAACGCCCTGGTGATCGTCAACTGGGATCCCTTTTATTTTCCATTGAATTATTACCAATTCGTAGAGGGACGGCGATTGGATTTGCTGGTCATCGACCAGGAGCTTCTGCGCCGGAGCTGGTATATTCAGTGGCTGAAAGACCACTATCCCGAATTGGTGCAATCCGCGGCCCGGGAAACGGAGGAATTTTTGGCCGCGGTGGCGCCTTTCGAGAATAAGCAACCCTACGACGGCAATTTCATCCAGGTGAAATACCTGGCGATGACCAACGCTTTCATCGACCGCGCGGTTGAAGCCGGGCGAGAGGTTTATATCGCTGTCTATCTGCGCCCGCTCCCGCCGGGAATCGCTGCCCAATACAACGCGGAGCCTTTGGGGGTGGCGTTCCGGCTGCGCAAAACCGCATCCCCGCCCACCCCCCTGGCGCTCGACAGCCTGCAATTCCGCTATTTCTTCGACGATTCCGTGCCCAAAGATCGCATGGCAAAGGTATTCCAAAATTATTATGGAACGTTGATGCTCAACCGCGGGCAGTATTTGGAGCAGTTGGGGGAAAAGGAAGCAGCCTTGACGTGTTACCTTCGAGCGGTGGAATTTTTGCAGGAGCAGCCGCAGTTGGCTGCCCGCCTCCGGGGAGTGATCGAGCGGCTGCAAAAGCCCGCGGAAGCACCCTGAGCCGCGCCCCGGGAAGGCGCGATTGAAAAAAACGCATCCGCCAGAATTGTTAGCGACATCGCCGATTCTCCCCCTCTCCGTTTCCCCGATTCACTTAAATTTGCAAAAATCCGTCCGTCCCGCGCCATCGGTGCGCTATTTTTTTGTCTTCAGTTATTCCGAAAGGCTTTTCAATCCCCCTGAACCTTATTCGTACAACCAGCAATGGGTTTCCTGCCCCGGCCCCACCTGCCGGGCTGGCGGGGGAGAGTTTTCGCAGACCTCCATCCGCTGGCTGCACCGGGAGTAGAAGGGGCATCCGGGAGGAATCCGGGTGGGGGAGGGAATTTCCCCGCTAAGGATAATGCGCTTGCGCCCGGACGCGGGATCCGGGAGCGGAACGGCGCTCAACAGTGCTTTGGTATAAGGATGCGCGGGATTCTTGAAAATCTGTTCCACCGGCCCGCGCTCCACAATTCTGCCCAGGTACATGATCAACACCTCGTCGCAGACGTGATACACCACGCTGAGGTCATGGGAAATGAACAGGTAGGCAAGATTGTATTCCTTTTGCAGCTTCTTCAGCAGCCGCAGGATTTGCGCTTGAATGGAGACGTCCAGCGCCGAGACCGGTTCGTCGCAGACGATTGCTTCCGGCTGCACGGCAAGGGCGCGGGCGATGCACAGGCGCTGGCGCTGCCCCCCGGAAAACTCGAACGGGTAACGCTGGCGGCTTTCCGGCGGCAGGCCCACGGCCTCCAGTATCTCAGAAATCTTCTTTTCAATCTCAGCGGGATCGCACAACCGGTGCACCTGGAAAATCTCCTCCAACATCCGCCCTGCCCGCCGGCGGGGATTCAGGGAAGTATAAGGATTCTGGAAGATGATCTGCACTCGGCGATGGTAAGCCATTTTTTCCGCGGAAGAATGGCGGGAAATATCTTTCCCCCGGAAACGGATTTGTCCCGAATCCGGCGTTTCCAGGCCGCAGATCAGTTTCCCGATGGTGCTTTTACCGCAGCCGGATTCGCCCACCAGCCCCACGGTGCAGCCGGGATGCAATCGGAGCGAAACGCCGTTCACGGCATAGATAAAATGTTTCGGCGCGCCGATTAATTTTTGATCCAGGGGGAAGCGTTTGTGGAGGCCGGCGACCTCCAGGATGGGGGAAGAAGCAGGGTGGCCGGCCATTTTTACTTCGCCACCCGCTCCAGCAGCCCGTACTCCAGCAGCCGCCGGGCAATCTGGCGGAAGGCCTCCGTGGCTTTGCTGTTGGGATTTTTCGCGACAATCGGGACCCCCAGGTCACCCGCCTCGGTAATTTCCGGCTCGATGGGAATCTCGCCCAAGAAGGGAATGCCTAATTCTTCCGCCGCTTTCGGCCCCCCGCCTTTGCCGAAGATGTACACCGGTTCCCCGGTCTGGGGGTTGGGGTAGTAGCTCATATTCTCGATGATCCCGAAGGTATGGATATTGAGCTTGCGGAACATCTGGTAGCCCCGCCGGGCATCCACCAGGGCCACTTCCTGGGGGGTGGTGACCACCGCCGCGCCGGTGACCGGGGTTTTTTGCACCAGGCTGAGCTGGGCGTCGCCGGTGCCGGGGGGAAGGTCGATCAGCAGCACCTCCAATTCGCCCCACTCCACGTCGTGCAAGAACTGGTCCACCGCCTTGATGACCATGGGGCCGCGCCAGATTACCGGGGTGTCCTTATCGAGGATGAAACCCATGGACATCATTTTGATATTGAATTTTTCGATGGGCAGGAGTTTCTGGCCGGGGGTGACCATGGGTTTTTCATCCACTCCCATCATAATATGTACGCTGGGACCGTAGATGTCGCTGTCTAACAAACCCACCCGCAATCCCTCGTTGGCCAGGGCAATCGCCAGGTTGGTGCTCACGGTGGATTTTCCCACCCCGCCCTTGCCGGAAGCGATTGCCAGCACGCTGTGTATCCCGGGAATGGCCGCGCGTCCCGCCCAGGGATCATTCGGTTTGGGCGGGGCAAGTTGCGGGCCGGCCATGGCGGGAATCCCTTCCATCACCATGATGCGCATGTCCGGCAGTTCCGTTTTCAGAACATTTTGCACCGCGTTTTTCACCTGTGCTTTGGTATCCGGATTTTTGGTGTTGAATTTCAGGTTCACGGTAACCCGGTTTCCCTGGATATTCACCTCGTTGACTACCCCGAAGGAGACGATATCCTCCTCAAAACCGGGATAGCGAATCTGGCGCAGCATAGTCAAAATATATTCTTCATTGAAATTAGCCATTAAATACTCCTTGAGAACGTCGGCAGTGTTTAAAGTGATCTAAAGTGAACCGGGGCGCGGCGCCGGTGGCACAAATTCGAGGCGGAGCCTCGAAAAAGCCCGTTCCGGCGCTGAGAGCACTGGAACGGGCAATCCAATCTTCAATCTTCAATTTTCAATCTTCAATTCCCTGCGCCGCCGGCAATCCCCATCTTCTTTTTCAATTCCCCCAGGGAATCCTTTGCCGCCGCGTGGGAAGAATCCGCCAGCGCCTTTTCGATTTCCTCGTCCACCGAGGCGGTGGTGTCAGCCAGTTGCCCGTAGGCTTCCGCCAGGGATTCTTCCTCGGTGACCTTGTTTTTCATCTTTTCCAGCATGGCCACGGTGCTGGAAGAGTCCACCTGGGCCATTTGTTTGTTGATTTTTTTCATGGATTCCGCGGTGCGGGCGCGGGCTTTCAGGGTAATCAACTCGTTTTCATACTTATTGACGGTCTGTTTCAGCTTTTCTACTTTCACCTGGAGCTGTTCGGAAAGTTGCTGTTGCTGCTGGTGGTTGGTCAAAAAATCCGTAGCGCGTTTGGATGCTTCTTCTTTTCTCGCCAGCGCTTCGGTGGCCAGGCGGTCGGCCTCCGCGGGGGCAAGCGCGCCCTGCTGGGCTTTCTGGAGCAGCAACATGGCTTTACGCTCATAATCGGCGGCGAGCGCTTTCTGATCTTCCCCGTCTTTTTTCATCCGGATCGCAATCGCTTTTACTTCCGCCAGGCTTTTCATGGCCCTGGCCAGGTCGAGTTTTAAATCCCGGATACCCTGTTCGGTCAATTTGATAGGGTCTTCCAATTTATCGATCACCGCATGGGTTTCCGATTGCGCCACTTTAAAAATTCTTTGAAAAATGCCCATTATATTCTCCTCATTCAGGTTTAATTTTGTCGTTTGAAAAACCACTCATTTTGCGAACTACGCGAAATCGCATTCTCGATGGCGAGGTTTGTTTTCCGGGAGGTTTACCCCTACACAGATTTCCCCGGAACCATTGTATTGCAATTGCCAATCTAAAATTCGTGTAATTCGTGCAATTCGTGGTTTCTGTGGTTTCTATTGTGAAATTCGTGGTTCCTACTGTTTCGCGTATTTCAGCAATTCGATGCTGTTTTCGGCCAAGGCCAGGGAGAGCGCCTGCACCGAAGCTTCCAATTCGTTTTGATCCAGGTTTTCCAACTGCAAGGTATCGCGGAAGATCACGTATTTACCCTGATCATCCAGCACAAATGCGCCGTGCACCATGTTGCGGTTCATCTGCAACAGGCGTTTGTACAAATCGCCCGGCTGCTTCGGCACCGGCATGATCAATTGTTCCAGGATCAGGATGGGGTCTTCGCAGTCGATCACCAGGTTTTGGATGCCGTTATCGGGGTCTTCCGCCACCACCATCTCTTCTTTGGCGTCTTCTTTGACGATTTTCAAGTCCAAATCCAGCAAATAACGCTTCACCATTTCAAATTTCTCAGACATTTAAGCCTCCTGTGGGTTTAATTAAGGTATAGGGATATTCAAGACAACCGTTTTTCCAGTTCCTGGAATGCGTGGTTCAACTCCTGCACCAGCTTGTTGGCGATGGCTTGTTTTTCAGGGTCGCCGGAGTGCCTGTCCGGGTGATATTTCCGCAGCAAATTCTTCCAGGCGCGGCGCACGGTTTCCAAATCCGAGCCGTAGGGCACTTCTAAGTTGGCATAGTACTGCGCCAGCAGGGGGTCCTGTGTCGAGCTTTGCGAGGTTCCCGCGGAACCGTACCCGGGAGAGGCGCGCCTCTCCCGGTAATGCTCCTGGCCCCGGTATTTCTTGCCGGCGCCCTTTTCTGTCGCTGGCTCCTGCCGGGTAATAGAATGAAGGTTGGCGCGCAAAAGCCGAATCAGGCGGGAGATTATTGGCATGGCGATGATTTACCCTTTTTCGCAAACTACCGCGTTTTTCAGAAGCACCCGAACGAACCATAAGGGACAAAAAATACTCATATTTTTCATTCATTACCACATCTAATTAACGCAACTGAAGTTCTTTCCGATGATGAAGGAGGCGGCGAAGTATAACTGCAATTATAGAACCGGAGAGCGAAATATAATGCGATACCCCACGTTTCGATCCATCGTATGCTGGCTTCTTCTGCCCGGCGCGGCGCTGACCGCCCTGGGGCAAAATTTTACCCCGCCCCCGGGCAGCCCGCTGGCCAAACGGGAGCACCCCCGCCTGTATTTTACCCGGCAAAGCCTGGCAGTCGTTAAAGATTATATCGACCGTTACGAAGCGGCGAATTTTCAACACTACCTCGGCCGGGTTGACAGCGCCTTTGCGGAATCACCCGCAAACAAAAGCCGCAATTATCTTTTGCTCGACGCCAATAATTTTGCATTTTTGAGCTACGCCGCTTCGTCGGGGTTATTCTCCAATTATCAATTCGCCTACAGCGGAAAAGAATACGCCGAAAAAGCGTACGCCCACGCGGAGGAGATTGCCCGGCGCATGGAGAAAAAATTCGTAGAGCAATCCCACGCCGCCATTTTCAACTCGAGTTCCCAGGGAGGGTATCTCAACCTGGCCCTGGGGGTGGTGTACGACTGGTGCTACGGCCACCTGTCCCTCTCCCAGAAGCGCGTTATCGCCGACGCCTTGATCGCCAATTTTCGCAACCGGGAAAAGGACATCAACCCCGGCGGCAAAGTGAAGTTAGGCCTCACCATTTCCGCTAAGTGCCACGACGTGGGGGTGGGCGGGCTGGCCTTATGGGGCGATGAGCTAGGAAGCGATTACGAGGCGGTGGCGCAGGAAATGTTGAACGGGGTCGAATGGCTCTGGCTGAACCGGGTTTTACGAATGGGGGAACATCTTTTCGAGGGTACCGCCGGATGGAGCGAGGGCGCTAATTACTTTGGCGGCGGGGCGGTCAATATCATCTGGTTCGCCGCGGCGATGTCTTCCGCCCTGGGGCAAAACTTTTTCACGGAGATAAACTGGCTGCGCGACATTCCCAGGTATCTCTATTTTTACGTCTATCCCATGCGCATCGACGGGGAACGGCAGGGATTCTTCGAACAGCGCAACGACGCCGTGGATTTGCGAGAGTGGGATAGCAGCGGAACCCTGCTGCGAATTTCCGCCATTACCGGGCTGATTAGATCGGAAGATCCTGCCTCTGCCGGTTTTTACCGCTGGATCATGGAAGACAGCGAATACAAATTTACCCAACAATCGCTGGATGAATATAAACCCCGCCTGTTCTGGCTATTCTACAAATTTTTGTGGGGATTCAAGGACG
The DNA here is from genome assembly GCA_964522165.1 of uncultured Calditrichaceae bacterium. Taxonomy (GTDB): domain Bacteria; phylum Calditrichota; class Calditrichia; order RBG-13-44-9; family J075; genus JABWBP01. The sequence goes on along the minus strand of CAZFVV010000013.1, from coordinate 49,891 downwards.
TCGAGAAAAGAACCCCGGCGCAGGTGGGGTTAAAAACCGCTTATCGCTTCGGGCTGGGGGACGTCATTCTGCGCAGCGACCTGACCACCCAAAACGCTACCAAGATCAATTTCTATACCCCTACCTACCACCTGGCCCGCCATTATCATAAGGATAACAGCAGTTTTGTTATTTTCAAATACGGGTTGCTGGCGCTCGACGCCGGGGTTACCAAAGGCTCCAACGACCTGCCCAAGTCCGAGCGCAGCAACACGCCTATCTATCACAACCTGCTGGCGATGTACCCTCCTGACGGTTCTCCGCTGTACGAATTTGGCGCTAATACCAACGATTACGCCGACGCCTATAACGACCCGGATAACCGGCCGGGAGGCCGGAATCACGTTGGGGAAATGCGGGCGCTGCGCTTTCAGCCGGGCATTTTCGATTTCGTGGATTATGATTATACCCGCTCTTACAAAGAAGAAAACTACGCCCGGCGAATGCGGCGCAAGCTGCTCTACCTGCACGATCCCCACGCTCCCGACTACAGCAACCAGGAATATTTGCTCATTTTCGATGACGTGTTAGTGAACAACCCGGCGATTAAGCGCCGCTGGCTGTTGCACACGTCTTCCGAGCCGGAAATCGTAAAGGGCGGTTGGAAGCAGGAAGGCCCCGGCTTTTGGACTGCCCCGGGCGGGGGAATTCTGGCGGTGACGAACACCTACGCGAACGCGCACGGGAAACTGTTTCTCAAATTCCTGGCCCCGGGCAACTATCAACTGCGCCTGCGCGGCGGAAGCGAAGGGGACGCCCACCACTGGTTTAGGGACGCGGAAGGGAAGGACCTGAGCGAGCGGGGACCGTTCACTCCCTGGGGCGGATTCTGGGCGGGCACGCATCGCTTAGAGGTGGAAGACCTTTCCGGCGACAGCGCCTCGCAATATCTCGCGGTAATGCAGATAGGCGACGCCAACACCCTGAAAACCATGGCGACGGTTGAAAAATTAGAGAGCGGAGATTTTATCGGCGCGCTCATCAACGGCGAGCAGGTGGCATTTTTCAACAGAACCGCGGAAATGGCAGAGGCGATCCGCTACCGCATCTCCGCCGGCAAAACCGTGCAACACCTGCTCACCGGCCTGAAGCCGGGAAAATATCAGGCACTTCAAAACGGAAAACAGCTCCCAACGGTCGCGGTGGAAAGCGATGGAACGCTGTTCTTCGAGAGCGCCGGCGGCGGTGAGTTCGTGGTGGAAGCGGAGAACTGACCGGAGCGGTTTAAAGCCCGGCGTTGAATGAGCCGGGGCGATGCGCCAATGAAGCTGGTGAGCCTGCCAATCTACCTGCCGCCGTAGCCCGGGGAAAGGCCGGAGAGCCACATTTAATTTGCAGCATTTCTCTCTTCATTCTCTTTGATTCTCGCTTCGACAATTTTCTTTACCAGGATTGCAGGAAGCGGTTTCTCGGGCGAAAAATGGATCGTCGTTCCGGAAATTTTATACGATTGGAGCTCTTGTTCAAGAATCTCCAGTATTGATTTGCTCACTACAACCAGGGAACAATGATCCTTAAATGCTGCAAAGTGAACCAGCGGCCCCCGGTATTTATAGGTGGGAATCCGGTAGCTGATAACCTCTTCTGCCTGTGGCGCAGCCGCTTTTATCGACTGGCGGACTGTTTCCAGGGTGGTTCGCATCGCTTCGGGAAGCGCGCGCAGGTATTCATCAACGGTCTTTGCAGGAATAGTTTTAGCAGCTTTTTCCATATTTACTCATCCTTATCTCATACAAATTGCCCTATTTTTCGGCCAGTTCCTTGAGTTTTTGCAGCGCCTTCGGCCAAATGCCCTGGAACATCTCTTTATACTCGTCCGCTGAATCCAAATCCACCAGCACTTCTGTTGTTCCGTCTTTCTCCTTGAATGTGTAGTTTTCAAGCGCTCCCGCCCATTGCTTCGCCGCTTCAATGGAAGTGTCTTCTTTTCCGTCTTGCACCACCCCAAGGTGTTCGATAGAGATATACTCATACGGCCGGTTCTCTTTTATGCGGCTCACCATGCCGGATAACTCGCCCTTTTCCCCGGGAGCTAAAAAAAGAATTTTGCTCCCCTTACTCCAATCGCCGATATAGTGAGAGCCGGGCATAAACACTTCCGTCCATACCCGGTAAGTATCTTCGTCGAGCATCGTGCGCCAAACTTTTTCTTTGGGCGCATCTATAACAATGGAAAATTTGAGTCTATCCATGGATTTCTCCTTGTTTTAATGCCACATTTTGATCCAATTCGACGATTATCCCTGGTATGCTTTCTTCAAGTCTTCAATGCTAATTTTCTTCATTTGAAGCATTGCTTGCATAACCCTTTGTGATTTTCCGGCATCCCGGTCTTGTAACAACTTGTTCAAAATCGTAGGCACGATTTGCCATGACAAACCAAATTTGTCTTTCAGCCAGCCGCACATTTGCGCCTTTTCATCTCCCCCTTCGGAAAGTTTCTCCCAATAATAATCAACTTCTTCCTGCGTTTCACAATTCACCATCAATGACACCGCTTCATTGAAGGTAAAAGGATGGTCGAGCGCGCTGTCCATCGCCATAAATACCTGGCCGTTCAGGGTAAACTGGGCATGCTTCACGGTACCCTCCGGTTGCTCTTCGCCGGATTTGTAGCGGAGTATTCCGGCAATATCAGAATCCTTGAATACGGAAGTATAGAAACGAACTGCCTCCTCTGCTCTGCCGTGCTGCTTCCCGACGAATAGTAACGACGGTGAAATGAATTGCCCGACGTCTTCTTTTCGCCCGAGACTTATCTGCCAGGAAAGCCCGAATTTATCCTGAACCCAACCGTATTTGTCGCTCCAGTCGTATTTCTGAAGCTCCATTAGCGCCATTCCCCCTTCCGTAAGCTCCTGCCAGAGATTATCAACCTCTGCTTCGGTCTCAAGGATTACAAAAAAGGATATGGAGGGATTGAATTTGAAGTGCGGCCCGCCATTGAGAACGACAAAATCCTGTCCGCAGAGCTGGAATGACGCCGTCATTACCGACCCTTTCGGCCTTCCCGAAGCTGCTGCCCCGGCGTCGTCATAGCGAGAGATATTTCCGGTTTTGGAGTTCTTGAAAATGGCGGTATAAAAATTCATTGCCTCTTCGGCCTGATTATCGAACCATAAGAATGGAGTGATTTTTTGCATGGCGGTTTTCCTTTCAAAAATAAATTTGGAGGTGATTCATTGAAAACTCGATCAATTTACACCTGAGGCATGGCACTCTCATCCATATACAGCACCTCCCATTGGTGGCCGTCCAAATCTTCAAAACTGTGGCCGTACATCCAGCCGTGATCCTGGGGTTTTCTGTAGAGGGAACCGCCTGCTTCCACTGCCTTTTTTACCATTTCATCAACCTCGGCCCTGCTTTCCGCATCGATTGCAATCAGAACTTCGGTGCTTCTCTTCGCGTCGGAAATCTCTTTTGGGGTGAACGTTTTGAAGAACGGCTCCGTCAACAGCATGGCATAGATATTCTCCCCGATGACCAGGCAGGCAGCCTTATCATCGGTAAATTGCGGGTTAAACGGAAAGCCGAGCCTGGTAAAGAAATCTATTGATTTTTCGAGATTTTTAACCGGCAGATTTATGAAAATCTTTGTGGCCATTTTTATCTCCTTTATTTGTGAATTTTTTGAAATTATTGCCGGGAATAGCGGGCGCAGCACAAATTGCACAAATCTCCAACATGAGGCAGAGCCTTACAAGGCATTCCCGTGCTTCAGCACTGGAATGAGATGTTATATTCCTACTCGTTCCATAGTCTGCCCTGTTGTGGAACGCAGCGGCCGGAAGCCCTGTCTCAGGTAAGATGCAATCTATGGTGCGCCCGTCGCCAGGGGGGCAATCTCATGCCGGGGTTAACTGTTCGGCGCTACCTACCCCCCGGCAATCGCCCCCACGATGAAAAACGGCTCCGCTCCGGACGCGACTGCCTCGGGCAGCGGGGCGTTCGGCGGCTCGTGAGAGAGATCCTCCTTGCAGGCGAAGAACCGCAAGAAGGGCCGGCGTTGTTGGGTGGCGTGGTCGCGGATGGTTCCGCGCAGCATCGGATAGCGAGTTTCGAGCGCATCGAGGACCGAGCGCAGCGTTACCGCGCCTTCGACCTCGAGCGCCACCTCACCATCCACCTGCGCCAGGTTTCGCAAATGCGGAGGAAGGATCACCCGGATCATGGCAGCGTCTGCACCTCCACGGAGAGCACCGCAGGAAGATCCCGGACAATGGGAGCCCAACTGTCTCCGGCATCGGCGGAGGCGTACACCTGCCCGCCGGTGGTACCGAAGTACACCCCGCAGGGATCGAGCGTGTCCACGGCCATCGCGTCGCGCAAAATGTTGACGTAGCAGTCGCGTTGCGGCAGACCTTTGCTGAGCGGTTCCCACTCGTTTCCACCCGCGCGGCTGCGGTAAACGCGCAGCTTTCCCTCGGGCGGGTAGTGTTCGGAGTCGCTCTTGATCGGGATAACGTAGATGGTCTCCGGTTCATGGGCGTGAACGTCGATTACGAACCCGAAGTCGCTCGGCAAATTCCCGCTCACCTCGTACCAGGATGCCCCGGCGTCATCGCTGCGCATCACGTCCCAGTGCTTCTGCATGAACAACACGTTCGGGCGCGAGCGGTGCATGGCGATGCGGTGAACGCAGTGGCCGACCTCTGCGTTGGGGTCGGGGATATATTCGGATTTCAGCCCCCGGTTGATCGGCTGCCAGGTTTTGCCGGCGTCGTCAGTGCGGAAAGCGCCCGCAGCAGAGATAGCGATGAAGATTCGGGCAGGGTCGCTGGCGTCCAGAAGGATGGTGTGCAGGCACATCCCGCCGGCGCCCGGCTGCCATTTAGGCCCGGAGCCGTGGCCGCGCAGGCCGGAGAGCTCTTCCCAGGTCTGCCCGCCGTCGGTGGTGCGAAACAATGCGGCGTCTTCAACCCCGGCGTAAACCGTACCCGGATCGCTGAGCGATGGCTCCAGGTGCCAGACGCGCTTGAATTCCCAGGGGTGGGGCGTGCCGTCGTACCACTGGTGCGTTCCGGGAACGCCGTCGTACTCGAACTTGTTGCCTGCCGGCTCCCAGGTTTTGCCGCCGTCATTGGAGCGCTGGATCACCTGCCCGAACCAGCCGCTGGATTGCGAGGCGTACAGCCGGTTCGGATCGACCGGGGAGCCTTTCAGGTGATACATTTCCCAGCCTCCGAAGTGGGGGCCGCTGACATCCCAGCGGTCGCGCCTGCCGTCCGATGTCAGGATAAAAGCTCCTTTGCGCGTGCCGACTAAAACTCGTACTCCGCTCATGCCGTACTCCTTTCCGGTTCTCGCCCGGAGATTCCTGGCATCGATTTCTCTATTAACATCATTGCTTGTTCTCCTTTTGGTTTATTCCGGAACATCAGTCAGGTTCAGCATCTGACGAGTGTTCTCATTCTTCAAACTCATGTTTTACGTACGCATTGCATGGCGCTACCTGGCGGCAGAGTTCTCCGCTTCACGGCTACCGCTCCTGAAAGCGGCATGTTCACTTCCAATTCCACCACTTCAACAAGTGCGGTTCATGATGCGTATTTGAGGCATAATAAACCGCGCAGCGAAAGACGTAGAGCATACAGCGATCTATTTGTATGCCCTGGAGAGCACAAAGTTGATGATACAGCGTTTCCGGGTTCCGGTCTTTCAAATCCGCGACGGAATGAATATCCAGGTTCCAAAGGTCTTCCGCAATGGACTTTCCCACCCCGGGGATTTTTCGCAGCTCTTTCATCGCTGATGATTTGGAAAGTGGCGGCATGATTGGGTCTCCTGGAGCCGTGAAATGTATGACGTGAAACATATAACGTGAAACGTGATGCGTGATCAGCTAAATCACACTCCCTGCCGCTCGCAACTCCCAACCCGGAACTCAAAACGCGAAACCCTTCCCCTCACATTTGCCGGTAACGGAAGCAATCCACGGTATGGTCATTAACCAGGCCCACCGCCTGCATAAAGGCGTAGCAAATGGTGGAGCCGACGAATTTGAAACCTCTTTTGAGCAGATCTTTGCTCATCGCATCGGATTCCGGGGTTTTGGGAGGGATTTCTTTCAGGCTCTTCCAGGCGTTCACCTTCGGTTTGCCGCCCACGAACTGCCAGATGTATGCGTCGAAGCTGCCAAACTCTTTCTGCACGGCTAAAAACGCCCGGGCATTTTGAATCGTCGCCTGAATTTTGAGGCGGTTGCGCACGATTCCGGGATCGCTCAGCAGCGCCTGGATTTTTCGGTCATCATATCGGGCAATTTTGCGGGCGTCGAAGTGGTCGAACGCTTGCCGGTAATTCTCTCGCTTTTTCAAAATCGTGGACCAGCTTAGCCCGGCCTGGGCGCCTTCCAAAATCAGGAATTCGAACAGCAGGTGGTCCTCATGCACCGGCACGCCCCATTCCTCATCATGGTATTTTTGATAAAGCGGATCGGCCTGTGGAACCCAATCGCAGCGTTTCAGCATCAAATCTCCTTAGAGAGTTTGAAAAATCTCTTGCAACCGTAACTCACCGGCTATCACATTCCCGCATTCGGGTCTGTCTGGTGCACCCCAAACAGCACGCCTTCCACGTCTTTGCAGTAGGCCTGGTATCCCACCCCGGGGATGGCCATCTTTTCCATGGCTACCTGGCCGCCGTTATTTTTGACCTTTTCCAGCATTTCATCCAGGTTGGTCACTTCAATGGTATTCACCGTGCCGTTAAACGGTTCAACAGGTTTAAAAAAACCGCCGTTGATCCCCGGCCCGGAATCGCCGGTGGTCACCATCCAATATTCCATGGGACCCGCCCATTTTTCAATCTTCCAGCCAAATACCTTTTTATAGAAAGCAACGACCTTTTCGGGGTCATTGGCGCTGATCTCGAAATGAATCACACGGTGCATCGCGAACCTCCGATTGGTTTTGATGTGAACCGTAATACGCAATACTCCAACAGTTACGCATTACGCATTACGTTTTAAGTTTTACGTTTCACGTCTCACCCTATTTCCCGAATGACCTGCACCACGCACCCCAGAATGACAAACCCCGGCGTATCCATATCTAAGATCATGGTCTGCCGGTCGGGAGTGGCGCATTCTAAGCGGATGCGGTTGGCGGTGGGGAAATACCGCCGGATCAAGGCTTTGTCGCCTAATTTCACCGCTAATAAATCGCCGGACCGGTAGTTTTTGCGCCGTTGAATCACCACATAGTCGCCCTTGCGGATGCCGGCGTCGGACATGCGGCTATCCGGCACTTCCATACTGAAACGGTCAGCAATTTCTAAACGTTCGTTCATTACCATTTTGCCGATCTCTCCCGCTTCAGCCGGGTTGGTTTCTTGCAGCAGAAATTCCACTCGGGGCAGGCGGAAGAACTCCTCGCGCGCCTGCGCGTCGCTGAATCCTGCGGAAATATTCAACTTTTTTGCCCGATCCATATTGGAGCTTTCTTCAGAGCCTATCTCAAAACGCTGTTACGAGGAGATCATAATTCGGTTTCGCTCAGTTCAGCATCTCGCGGATAAGCCCGACCACCCGCCCCTGGATTTGCCATTCGCTTTGGGGGTGAATATCCGGGTAGGCGGGATTCTCCGCTTTCAGGAATTTCTCGCTGCCGCGGATGATCAGGCGCTTGACCGTCACTTCGTCGCCGATCAGCGCCACCACGATCTGGCCGGGATCCGCCACGTTGCTGGACAAAACGATCACCAGGTCGCCGTCAAAAATGCCGGCATTGACCATACTTTCCCCCTGCACCCGCAGGGTAAAATAGCGCCCCTCGGTTCGGATCAATCGCCGCGGCACCGCAATATAGTCGTCGATATTCTGCTCCGCTAAGATGGGATAACCGGCGGAAACCCGCCCGATCAACGGCAGGTTTGCCGCTTCGGAAACCGGTTGGTAGCGCTTATCTTTGATGCGGATGCTGCGGGCGGTAGTGCCGCTCTTCTCGATGAACCCTTTTTTGACCAGGGCATCTAAATGCCGCACCACCCCGTGTTTGGAGGCAATCCCGAATTTATCGGCGATTTCCTGGTAACTGGGGGGATACTCGAAATCCGTTAAATAATCGGCAATAAATTTTAATACGTCTTCTTGCCGCTTGGTAAGGCCTTTCATAACAACTCCTTGGAAGTTTGATATTGGTCTTTTTTGTCAGCAATTTCCATTCAATTTACAAGGTATACAAAGGTTCACGGCTATTGTAAGCATATTTTTCGATTTTGTCAAGCAAAATTTTAAAAAAAGATATAAATATGTTCACTATATCTACTAAGCACAATCACGCATCACGTTTCACGGGGCGCGCCGCGAAATTTCGTGAGACGTGATGCGTGAACCTCAGGCAAAACTCAGCAGCGCGTAGCAAAGGATTTGGTATTGCCGGTAAAAGGGTGTAAATTTTGCAGCTTCATCGGGAGAGCGGGTTTTGCGGAAATATTGAACGATTATGGGAAATATGGAAATCGAAATTTTAGGCAGCGGAACCTCCATCGGCGTCCCGATGGTCGGCTGCCAGTGCCGGGTGTGCCGTTCCGCCGATCCCCGGGATAAACGCCTGCGCGCTTCTGTATTTATTAATCTCAACGGGGTTCATATCCTGATCGACACCTCCATCGACTATCGCCAGCAAATGCTCCGCGCCGGTATCATGCGGATAGATGCGGTAATTTTTACCCATCACCACGTGGACCACATCCTGGGGCTGGATGACCTGCGCAGCTTTAATATTCTGCACCGAACCGCTATTCCGCTCTATGGCCTGGAAGAGACCCTGGCAAATATCCGGCGGGTTTTTGCCTACGCCTTCTCGGGCGATTCCAGCCAATCCGATATTCCGCGCCTGACCCTCCATGTTTTAGACGACCGGCCTTTCTCGATTCAAGGGGTGGAGATCCTTCCCATCCCCCTGTGGCACGGGGAAATGCCCGTGCTGGGCTTCCGCATCGGCGATTTTGCGTATTGCACGGACGTGAGCAGGATTCCAGAATCCTCTTACGAGCGCCTGAATGGCCTGAAAGTGCTGATCTTAGGCGCCTTGCGCTACAAACCCCATCCCACCCACTTCACCATTGCGGAAGCGGTGCGGGAAGCGCAAAAAATCGGGGCGGAGACAACTTATTTCACCCACCTTTCCCACGGGGTGCTGCACGCGGAGGCGGAAGCGCAACTGCCCGAGAACATCCGCCTGGCCTACGACGGGCTGAGGATAGAAGTGAAAAATGCAAAATGAAAAGTGGCAAGTGCGTTGACAACGAAGCGAAATGGCCACTAATGACGCGAAACCAATGACAGCGCAGCGTAATGACTATGAATGACCCGCTCCAAAGGAGCCCCTTTGGGGAAGCAAATGACCATGAATGACGCGAAGCACTGATGAGCATATTCAAACAACTCTCCGGGCTGGCCCGCCACTCCGCCATCTACGCCGTCGGCACCGTCATCCAGCGGCTTCCCGGCTTTATTCTCATTCCTATTTACACCAATTTCACCTACATCCCCTCCCAGGGCGACTACGGGGATTATACCATCGTGTACACCTTCATCGCGTTCATGAATTTCGTGTACCTCTACGGGATGGATTCCGCGATGCTGCGCTACTTTTTCTTAGGAGAGCGGGACCGCCAGACGGTTTTTTCCACCACCTTTTTTATTACCATGCTTACCAGCGTGCTCACCACGCTGTTAGTGATCCTTTTCAGCGCCGAGGTGGGCGAGTGGATTCTGAAAAGCCCGGCGTACGCTCCCCTCATCCGCCTGGCCGGGGCGATCCTGTTCTTCGACGCCCTGGGAAACCTGCCCTACCTGATCCTGCGGGCGGAGGAAAAATCGATCCAGTTCACGGTTTTCAAAAGCATCCGCTTTGCGCTGGAGCTGGTTTTCAATATTTTGTTCGTGGTGATCCTGCGCATGGGGGTGATGGGCATTTTCTATACCAGCCTGGTCGCCGCGATCATCAATCTGCTGATCATGCTGCCGATTATTACCCGCTACCTCATCCCCCGGATCGATTTTCCCCTGTGGAAGGAGATGCTGGCCTTCGGCCTGCCCCTGCTGCCCAACGGAATCGCTTTTATGACCATCGAGATGATCGACCGGCTGATCGTTCCCGCATACTTAGGCAAGGAGGCGCTGGCGACCTACAGCGCCAGTTACCGCTTCGGAACCATGTTGCTGTTGGTGATCACCGCTTTCCGCAACGCCTGGCAGCCCTTTTTCCTGAAAATCGCCAAGCAGGAGAACGCCCGGCAGATTTATGCGAAAGTGCTCACCTACATGACACTGGGCGCCGGGCTGATCGTGCTGGCAGGCTGTTATTTCATCTACGATATTCTTACCTATCACTATTTCGGCAAATTTTACATCCTCAGCGAGCGCAGTTACTGGGCGGGCATCCCCATCATCCCCATCATTCTGCTTTCCTACCTGTTGTACGGGATGTACGTAATCCTCACGCCCGGTTTTTATATCAAAAAAGAGAGTAAATACATGGCCATATTCACCGGCTGCGGGGCGCTGGTCAACGTCGCCGCCAACATCATCCTGCTCCCGCTGCTGAACAGTTTCTGGGGGGCGGCCTGGGCCACCCTGCTCAGCTACGCGGTGATGACTCTCTCCATTCTCATCGTTTCCCAGCGGATTTATCCTCTCCCCATCGAATGGGGGCGGTTAGGGAAATTATTGGGCTTGATCCTGCTGCTGATGAGCGTATATTATTTGTTCGATTTAAACTTCTGGCTGCGGGCGGCGATCATAATGGCGGCGTTTGGGTATTGCCTGTTCGGGGTGATTACCCCGGCGGAACGGCGCGCCGTTGCCAGCCGGCTTTCCGGGGGGAAAAAAGATTGAATTGGCAATTGGCAATTAAAACTATGGAGTAAAGGATCGTATCTATGGCAACCGAAAAATTGAACCTGGCATTTCTCTGGCACCAGCATCAACCCTATTATAAGAACGCCAAAGGCGCTTATCACATGCCCTGGGTGCGCTTTCACGGGGTGAAAGACTACCTGGACATGCTGCTGATCCTGGAAGAGTTTCCCGCGATCAAGCAAAACATCAACCTGGTGCCCTCCCTACTGCTGCAATTACAGGATTATGTTGAGAAGGGCGCAAAAGATAATATCTGGATGCTCACGGAAATCCCTGCCGGACAGCTTGGCAAGGAAGAGAAGGAAGCCATTTTGGAGAATTTCTTCCTCGCCAACGCCCAACACATGATCAAGCCCTACCAGCGCTATTACGAACTCTATTTGAAATACAAATACGAATCGCCCTACACCCCGGTCAAGGACCGCGCCGAGCATTTCAGCGAGCAGGATTACCGGGATTTGCAGGTATGGTATAATTTGACCTGGATCGGGCAGGTCAGCCGCCAGCGCCCGGCCATCCGGCAGTTATTCGAGAAGGAGCGCCATTTTTCGGAAGCTGATAAAGCGGTGTTGTTGGAAGAATCCCGTAAAATCCTGGCCGACATCATTCCAGCGCACAAGCGCATGTGGGAGTCGGGGCAGATCGAGCTGTCCACCAGCCCCTTTTATCATCCCATTCTGCCGCTGCTGATCAACACCAACGTGGCCCGGGAGTCCAACCCGGACTGCCTGCTGCCCCAAAAGCACTTCAGCCACCCGGAAGACGCGGAAACACAATTGCAACGGGGCCTGGCCTATTTCGAGAAGCTGTTCGGGCGCAAGCCCGCGGGGGTCTGGCCTTCCGAGGGCAGCGTTTCCGCGGATACCGCCCTGCTCATCGCCCGCCAGAATATCCGCTGGATGGCCACCGACGAAGCCATCCTGGCCAAGAGCCTGCGGGAAAAATACCATCCCAACCGGATTTACCAACCCCACCGCTTCCAGAGCGGCAGCCGGGTGATTTCCGTTTTCTTTCGCGACCATTACCTCTCCGATACCATCGGCTTCGTGTACAACAATTGGGAGGAGGAACGCGCGGTGGACGATTTCTTAGGGCGCCTCTACGCCGTTCGCCAACGCATCATCGACGAGGGCGGGGAGAACGCGCTGCGCAGCCACCTCGTTTCGGTCATCTTAGACGGCGAAAACTGCTGGGAGCATTATCCCCATGACGGCAGGGTGTTTATGCGCCACCTCTACCGGCGCATTTCCGGGGAAGATTGGCTGCAAACCCGCACCTTCAGCGAATTCCTGGATCTCTCCCCGGAAACCCCGGCGCTCTATTCCCTGCACCCGGGAAGCTGGATCAACAGCAATTTCAACATCTGGATCGGGGCGGAAGAAGACAATCGCGCCTGGGATTTGCTGAAGCAGGTGCGCGATTTCCTGGTCGAGCGGGAAAAAGAGGGCGTGCTCACCCCGCAGATGTTGGCCGAAGCCTGGGAGCAAATTTACATTGCCGAAGGGTCGGACTGGTGCTGGTGGTACGGAGACGACCACTCCTCCGTGCAGGACCTGGAATTCGACCAGCTCTTCCGGGAGCATTTGATGAAAGTGTACGACATCGCCGGGGCGGAGATTCCCGCGGCGCTCTACCAGACCATCAAACGCACCCATTTCGACCGTTTCGGCTCCATCCGGCCGCTGAATTTCATCAAACCGGTGATCGACGGGCAGGTGAGCCATTTTTACGAATGGGTGGGCGCGGCGGTGTACGACGGCAGCAAGAACGTGCAGACCGCCATGCACCAGGTCTCCCGGATCATCGACAAATTCTACTTAGGCTTCGACGCGGAGCATTTCTATTTCCGGATCGACTTTTCCCAAAAACCGGATATGATGTATGAATTCGTCATCGCCGGAAAAACGCCCCGGCAAATTACCGTGGTCATCTCCCCCCTGCGCGGGGTGATCGAAAAATTCGCGCCCCAGAAGGAAACCGTGGAGAGCGCTTTTCTTAACCCTACCTTCAAAATGGGGAAAATTTTCGAAGCGGCGCTTTCCTTTAAGGACCTGGGATTGGAAAAAGGAGATTTATTCGGCTTCCAACTGATTATCAAACAAAACGGCCAGCAGGTAGAGATCTTTCCCCATACCAAAATCATCGAGATCGAAGTGCCCATCGCGGAGTACGATATGCGGGAGTGGTCGGTATGAGGGGCAAGGGGGCAGGAGCAGGGGCAGGAGCAGGGGCAGGAGCAGGGGGCAGTAAGCAAAGGGCAATTTTTAGCTCCACCATTTGCCTACTGCCCCCCTGCCTCGTAATTGGCAATTGCTAATTGGCAATTGCCAATTAAAAACGCCCTGCTCCTGCTCCCCCAAAATTGCCAATTGCCAATTAAAAACGCCCTACCCCTGCTCTTGCCCCTGCTCCTGCCTACCGCCTACTGCCCATCCAACTCCTACGGCGCCGGGCTGGTAAACACCGATTCCGGCAGTTCGGAAAACACTCCAATCTCGCTGAGCTGGCGGTTGGGGCCGCGGTCGCCGGAGAGCATAATATTGCCGTAACGCTGCCAGCCGTCCCAGGGAGTGGAAATACGCGGCTCGCTATCCCCCGCGTCGCTGAAATAAGACCAGTACACCACCAATTTGCTCTCCCGGTTGACATATACCCAATATTTATTTTGCGGCGTGTCCCCCACGTATTCGAAAGTAAGCTGGAGAATATCGCAGGAGCCGTAATTCTCCATTGTGGTTTCTCCTATGTATTTCAAGGTCACCCCGGTATCCTTCAATTTATAGGGCATGAGCAGCCAGTAGCCGTCGTTAATCCAGGCGCTTTTGGCGAATTTCAGGCGTTCCGCCAGGGAATCGGGATGGGCGACCTCCTGCCCGTTTTCCCAGGCGCGCCCCTGGCCGGTGTGCAGATTCATCAGCACCAGCAAATCCTTGCTCTCCATGCGCAGGTTGCCGCTCCATTTGTCCCATACGTGCCGCCGTCTCCCGAAGAAATTCCAGGCGATGTAACGGGTATCATCCCAATTCTTGCGCCCCCCCAGGGCCGCCATCACCTGGTCGGCGATCTCCATGGCCTTGGGATCGGAATCTTTGAGGTTGAAGCCTTCCATGGGGGGATTTTCGGAGGGTTGGGCGACCTTTTGGCAACCCGCAAAGGAAACGAGCGCCAGCGCGATCAGGAAAAACAGTAAATGAGATATTGATTTGGGCATGGTTCCTCCTTAAAAAAGACCTCAAAGGTTTTTCCCAGAGGGATGCTCCGCCATGAAACCTTTGAGGTCTTAATTCAATCGAAATGAACGTTCAAAACCGGCAGCACTTTGAGGAATTTGGGGTTGTCGCGCACGTAGTTGATCACCCCGATCTGCACGCCGTTCAGCCGCCGGGCGTAGTTCACGATGCCCAGGGTGACGCCGCTCTGGGTTCCTTTGATTTGATTGAAAGCGCTGGCGCTGAAACCCCGCAACCGGCCGTCATCGGTGACGGTGACAAAGGCCCCGGCTAATATAATTCCATCCAGGTAAACGCCCCCGGCGCCCACTCCCCCAATCGCCAATCCCTGCACCCGGGGGGCCCCGGCGCCAATTCCGCCAAAGGAAATGCCGCGCAGCGCGTTCCCGCTGAGTACCCCGATTCCTGCGAGGTTAATCCCGCTCATGTCCCTCCCCGCACCCGCACCGAGCAGCGCAAAGCTGATCCCGGTTAAATCTCTTCCCGCGCCCACTCCCAGGCCGCCAATATTCAAGCCCAACATATCCCTGCCGGCCCCCGCGCCCAGCCCGCCGATGGTAATCCAGCGCACGTTGCCGCCCGCCCCCGCGCCAATTCCGCCGAAGTTAATCCCCTTCAGGTTTCCGCCGGCGCCCACCCCGATTCCCCCCAGGGAAATCCCGCTGACGTCTCCTCCCGCGCCCAGGCCGATTCCGCCGATATTTACCCCGGCCAGGGATTCTCCCGCACCGATTCCCACCACCCCTAAGTTAACCCCGTGCATTTTTCGCTCCGCGCCCATCCCTAACGCGCCCAAAGAAATCCCGTTCAATTCCCCCGCTTCATGCAGCAAGCTCAGCGACAGACCGTTGACCACCGCCGCTTTGTTTTGATCGGAACGCCAAATGGTGAGGTTGACGCCGTTAATGCGCTCCACGTGTTTATCGCGGAAATTGATTCGCAGCCCGCTAAAATTGGCGGAGTTGCCGATGCTGAGGCCATAGCCGCGCACCGGGAGGTCCAAACTGCCGGAAGACGCCCGGTTCTCCCCCGCAAAAACGCTGCCCGCCGCTGCCGCCAGCGCCAGGAGTACCGGAAAAAACAGGTTGTTCTTGTTCATGGCGACTCCTTCTCGTGTCGTGGTATGGGGCATGGGGTTTACGGAGCGCAAAACTTCAGTTTTGCATGGAGTACAGTCTTGCGTATGCAAAGCTAAAGCTTTGCACTCCATACATACCCAAATCGTATTTATCTCCCCTCAAACGCAGTCTGTAATAACAGCGGGTATTTACGCGGGCGGCGGCGGAAGGTTTTTTATTCTTCCAGATCGTCTTGGATATCCGCAAACACGTCTTCGATGGATTGCTCCCCATCGATGCGCGAGAGCAGCCCTTTTTCTTGGTAATAGCGGATGGCCTCAACCGTCTCGGCGTGGTATTTCACGATCCGGTTTTTGATGGTTTCCTCGGTGTCGTCGGCGCGTTTGCGGGCCAGCAACCGCTGCATCATTTCCCGGTCGGAAACTTCTAACAGGATCACTTTCAAACCCGGGTGGCCGCGTTTTTGGAGGATCGGTTCCAATCCCTGCGCCTGGGCGACGGTGCGGGGAAAACCGTCGAGAATGAAACCCTTCTGGCAATCCGGCTGCTTCAACCGGTTTTCCACCAGCGCCAGGATGATGCTGTCCGCCACCAGGTCGCCGCGCTCCATCACCTCTTTCACCTGCATGCCCAGGGGCGTGCCTTTGGCTACCTCCTCGCGCAAAATTTCCCCGGTAGAAATGTGGGGAATGCCATATTTTTCCTTGATCTTTGCCGCCTGGGTTCCTTTTCCCGCCCCCGGACCCCCGATGAGGATGACTTGCAGCGGCTGCCGCGCCGGGTGAACCGTGCGGACCTGTTGCGGCTCGCCCTGCCCCCCGCCGTTGCAGGCGAGCGTCCAGAGGGCGAAAAGGGCGAGTATGATCAGCGATGCTCCGGTTTTCATGGGTGCGTCTCCTTTTTCAAGTGAAAAATGTAAAATGTAAAATGCAAAGTGAAAAGCCTGTCCTCGAGAATGCGGGGATGAAAAATCGAGATATTAAGATGCGCGTTGCTTGTTTTTATTTTGCCGGGCGGTGATGATCGACTTCGCAGTGATTTTGGCAAGCTCTTCGGTTTCCTGCAAGATATCTAATAAACCCGGGTCATTTTCCGGAAGCAATTTACTCCCCTGGATAAGCCTTAATCAGAATCGCGCTTCTCTCAACTCTTTCAAAACCACCCCTAATTTATGTACGAAATCCGGGCGGCTCTCCGCGCTACACGCTTCTTCGTAATTCGATCTTGCGGAAGTCCCTGCCCGGAACAACTGCTCACCGATATGCCTTCCCACAAAGCTTTTTTCCAGGCGTTCAACAAAAAGCACTATCCTCACCGCATAATTCAAAAACCTTTCCGAAAGCCCTTCCCCCTTATTCCCCATCACCCCTCCATCTTTTTGACTTTGCACTTTTCATTTTGCACTTTTCATTTTGCACTTTTCATTTTTCACTTTCAATGCGCTTCCAGCCAGTTCTTCCCCACTCCCACGTCCACTTTCAGGGGCACGCTGAGCTGCATGGCGCTTTCCATCTTCTCTTTGATCAGCGGTTTGAGAATATCCACTTCGTTTTCCGGCGCTTCGAAGACCAACTCATCGTGCACCTGGAGGATCATTTTACTTTGCAGCTTTCGCGCTTTGATCTCTTTATAAATATGAATCATGGCGATTTTGATCAAATCCGCGGCGCTGCCCTGGATGGTGGTGTTGATAGCCACCCGCTCGGCGTTCTGGCGGATGGCGGCGTTCTTGTCCGCTATTTCCGGCACGTAGCGGCGGCGGTTCAGCAGGGTGGTCACGTATTTGTTCTGCCGGGCAAAGGCAATAGTATCGATCATGTACTGATTCACCTTCGGAAAGCGGATGAAATAGTGGCGAATGATCTCCTCCGCCTCGTCCGGGGAGATGCCTAAGCGGTCCGCCAGCCCGAAGCGGGAGATGCCGTAAATAATCCCGAAATTCACTTCCTTGGCCTTGCGGCGCTGCTCCGGGGTCACCTGATCCAGGGGAACGTCGAAAATCGCCGCGGCGGTGGTGCTGTGGATGTCCTCCCCGCGGGCAAACGCCTCTTTGAGCGCCTCGTCGCCGGAGATATGCGCCATTACCCGCAATTCCACCTGGGAATAATCCGCGGAGAGGATGTAATGGTCGGCAGCGCCGGGAATGAAGGCTTTGCGGATTTCCCGCCCGACCTCACCGCGAATGGGAATGTTCTGCAAGTTGGGATCGCTGCTGGAGAGCCGCCCGGTGGCCGCGATGGTCTGGTTGAAAGAAGTGTGCAGCCGCCCGGTGCGCGGGCTGATGAGCGCCGGGAGGGCGTCCACGTAAGTGGACTTCAGTTTGGCGAGCTTGCGGTACTCTAAAATTTTATTCACCACCGGGTGCTCGCTGTAGCGCAGCAAGATCGCTTCGGTGGTGGAATACTGCCCGGTGGCGGTGCGGGCGGGCTTGCGCTTGTTCAATTCCCGGTGGATTTCTAACTTGTCGAACAGAATTACCCCTAATTGTTGAGGCGAATTGGTGTTGAATTCCTCCCCGGCGAGTTGATAGATCTCCTTTTGCAGCCGTTCGGCGTTTTCGCCCAACCGGGCGGACATCTCCTGCAAAAAGGGCACGTCGAGGCTCACCCCGCTCTTTTCCACGTGCAGCAGCACTTCCACCAGGGGCATTTCCACCTCACGGAACAGATCTTCCGCGCCGGTTTCGCGCAGTTTTTCCTGCAGCACTAATTTCAATTGCAGGGTAATATCGGCGTCCTCGCAGGAATAGGCGCTCACCTTCTCCACCGGCGCCTCCGCCATGCTTTTCTGCCCTTTGCCCTTTTTGCCGATCAGTTCTTCGATGGGGATCATCTTGTAATTCAAATACTTCTCCGCCAGGGCGTCGAGGTTGTTCTGCCGCGCCCCGGGGCTGATGAGGTAACCGGCAATCATGGTGTCGAAGTCGATCCCCTGCAGCTCGATGCCGTGCTGGTAGAGCATCAGGGCGTCGAATTTGATGTTCTGCCCCCCTTTTTTGATCTGCGGGTTCTCGAACACCGGCTTGAAGGCGGCGATCACCGCCTGCGCGGGCAGGTTGGCGGGATCGTTCAGGGGAACGTAATACGCTTCACCCTTTCCCCAGGCGAAGGAAATCCCGATCACTTCGGCGTTGAAGGTCTCCAGCCCGGTGGTTTCGGTGTCGAAGATGAAGAAATCCCGGCGGCGAAGCTGTTCGGCTAATGTTTGCAGCGCTTCCGGGGTATTCACCAGGTGATAGTTTTGTTTTTGCGCGTCGAATTGGGTTTGCAGGGCCGGCATTGCGGCGGATTGCGCCCCGGCTTCTCTCAGGCGCGGGATCAGGCTGCGAAATTCCAGGTGCTCGAACAGGGGAACCAGTTTCTCCGCCTCCACCGCGGGGCGGCGCAGCGCTTCCAGCTCCACCTCCAGGGGCGCGTTGGTATCCAGGGTAACCAGTTCCCGGGAAAGCTCCGCCAGGTGGCGGTTTTCCACCAGGGTATCGTGCATGGCTTTTTTGCTGATTTTGTCGAGGTTGGCGTAAATTCCCGCGATGGAGCCGTACTGTTGCAGCAATTCCCGGGCGGTCTTTTCCCCCACTTTGGGCACCCCGGGCACGTTATCGCTCTTGTCGCCCATCAGGGCCAGGTAGTCGATCACCTGTTCCGGGCGCAGCCCCAAATCCTGCTGCAAATGCGCCGCGTCGATGATTTCCGGGGAATCCTTGCCGGCCCCCGGGCGCATGTTGAACATTTTGATCATGGGGGAGAGCACCTGCATCATATCCTTGTCCCCCGTGGCCATGTAGGTTTCGATGCCCTGCCGCTCCGCCCGCTTCGCCAGGGTGGCGATGAGGTCGTCGGCCTCGTAGCCCGCTTTTTCCAGCCGCGCCACCCCGAAGGCTTCGGTCAGCTCCACAATGCGGGGGTACTGGGCGGCCATTTCCTCGGGCATTTTTTCCCGGGTGGCCTTGTAGGGAGCGTATTTGTGATGCCGGAAGGTGGGTTCTTTGGTATCGAACACCACCGCAAGGTAATCCGGCTTCTCGTCGAAGAGAATGCGCATCAGGTAAGCGGTAAAACCGTAGGTTGCGCTGGTATTCTCCCCTTTGGAATTGATGAGGGGATTGCGGATGAAGGCAAAATAGGAGCGGTAATACAGCGCCGATCCGTCGATGAGAAAGAGGCGTGGAGGGGCCATGGTCATGTTTCCGGGGTTGGGTTGTGGATTTTTTTATTGCGATAGAGACGAAGCGCCGCTTTGGCGTGACAGGTGAAACGTGATGCGTGAACCGGTGGGCGCGGCTTCGCTCCCTGGCCTTGCATGGATATTGCGCCGGTTAATATAACCAAATTTGTTGGAATTGAAAACAGGAAAGGCAGGAAGAATCCGCACCTGCCGGAGCCAGGCGAGCCAATTTTGCTAATATCCCTTACTCAAACTGTGATCATATACGTTAAGGGTTGCTGATTTAATCATTCCCCGATTCAACATTTTGGGCATTATCTTTGGTTTCAACTGTCATTCCCACGAAAGTGGGAATCCATATTCTAAGCCACTTTTCTGGATTCCCGCCTTCGCGCACAGGCGTAAACCTAAGGGATTTGCGGCCAGGATTGGGGGTTAAAACCCGCGATTTTAGTGTTATTTCCCTTATCCCCGACATAAATGTCGGGGAATACGAAGCCTACTCGAAACAGAGGGGTTTTAACCCCCTTATTTTATCTATGGCCCCAAGGGTTATTTATGGCGTTTCTTCTCGAGGGGGTGGCAAAATTACAGTTTTGCAGATGCAGTACAAAGCTCCTGCCTGGCTGCGCGGCAGACAGGGAAGCTTTGCACTCCGAGCAAAGCGCAACTATCAACCTTTACGAGTATATAACAGCGGATTGCGGATTTCTTCGATCCGCAATCCGCCCTGCTGCGATGAATTCCGGGATTTCCAAATCCCAAATCACTTCACCAGCAGCATTTTGTTTACGAGGGTGAATAGGCGCGTCGTCGCAATGCAAGGATATTTTCTTATTCGATTGCGCCAAACCCCCACCCCCGCTCCCGGCAAAAATCGATAAATCGCGGAAGCACTTCCAACAGCACCCCCGCGGTTTTCGGCGAGTCGTGAAACACGATGATGTCGCCGGGGCGCGCCGACTCGCAGAGATGCCTTAAAATACGCTCCTTTTCCCATTTGAAATCGTAAGCCATCAACGACCAGAGCACCATCTTCTTGCCCGCCTCTTGCAGCGTTGGAAAGTGCCGGGGGTTGAATACCCCGTAAGGGGGGCGGAAAAGGCGCGTCTCGCGGCGCAGGTATCGGGAAATCAACCGGTCGGTGAGGCGGAGGCCCTTTTGCAATCTTCGGGAACCGGTGAAGAACAGGGAAACGTGGCGGTAAAAATGGCTGCCTACCCGGTGAGGGGAATAATCCAGTTCCGGCAATTCCCGGCGGTAACGAAACAGGTTCTCCCCGGAGAGGAAAAAGGTGGCCGGAACCTCGAGAGCGCTCAGCATTTCTAAAAGCGGTTTGGTGACCGGCGGGTAGGGACCGTCGTCAAAGGTGAGGTAAACGGCATTCTCGTTCGCGGGGTACTGCCAGATGATCCCGGGAAAGGGTTTGTAAAAAATTCCGGCAAGAGTGCGATGGGAGAGCATGTTGGGTTCACCCGGGAGTTTAATTCGATGAAACGTGAAGCGTGAAACGTGAGGGGTATGATGTATTCCGTATTGCGTATTCCGTAATACGCTTCACGCATCACGTTTCACGCTTCCCGCCCCCTGCTTCCAGCGATATAATTTGAAAAAACCCCTCAACCCCGCCAGCACGATGTACGGAACATGGAAAATTTCGGCCATCACAAACCAGCGCAGCAGTTCGCGCCGCTGCAAGATCTTCAACGCCTCGCCCAGCACCAGCAGCTCCGGGATGAGCTTGAGCAGAAAACCGGCCAGCAATACCGCGCCGGAAAATCGCCCCGCCAGGGCAAGAACCGGCAAACTCAGCAGGGAAACGTAGAAAAAATAGATCAGCAGCAGGATGAACAAGGTTTTGAAGCCGGGATAATGGGTTCCTTTGGAGGCCCAGCGGGCGCGCTGGTTCAGAAAAGCGCGCAGGGAATCTACCGGGCGGGTGAAATTCACCGCCTGAAAATCCAGGTTATAGCGGACTTTCCAGCGAGTGTAATGATGCACGTTCTGCATGAACAGGTCGTCGTCGCCGGAGGGAACGTGGTCGTGCCCGGCAAACCCGCCCACTTCATCGTAGGCCGCCTTGCGGTAACTCAGGTTGCTGCCGTTGCAAATCAGGGGATAGTGATTCCCGATTGCTCCCACCCCGGCAAACACCAGCCCGGCGAATTCCAGGGTTTGCAGCTTGTGGAACAGGGTTTTCTCATGCTCCGGATCGAAAGCGGCCAATCCCGCGACCATGCCGGTCTCCGCGTCGTAACAACTTACCATGGAGGCCACCCAATCCGGCTGCACCCGGCAGTCTGCGTCGGTGGTCATAATGATCTCTCCCCGGGCGGATTGCAGCGCGAAGGCGATAGCGGTTTTTTTATAAGTGGGTTGGATGCCGTCCACCCGGTGGCTCAGCAGTTGGAAGTGGGCCAGGCGATGGGCGGCAATGAAGCCCCGAACCGTCTCCCCGGTGCAGTCGCTGGAATGGTCGTCGATCACGATCACTTCCAGGCGGGAGGGCGGGTAGGTCTGGCCGGCCAGGCTTTGCAGGGTAGGAATGATATGGGCGGCTTCGTTGCGGGCCGGCACCAGCACGGATACAAAGGGCTGCCAGTGGTTCGAAGAGGGCTTTCGCGCCCGCTCCCGGCGTATTCCGGCGTAAAAGAACAGGATCAAACCGCCGTAAAAGAGGCTCAGGAATAGAAAAACCGTTTCAATCATCGCTCAATCTGCTTTCCGCCAGGGCCGGGCAGGGAGCGGGCGCTTGCGCCGGCGGCTCGGAAGGGGCGGAAACTTTGCCGTTGTACTTCTCCCGAACCTGGAAAAGATAATACACCCCGCAAAGCGCGGGCGCCAGAAAATTGATCAGAAAAACCAGCAAGGAAGCGTTGAACACCGCGGCGGAGGATATTCCGAACCGGGAATAAAAGTAAATGGCTACCCCTTCCCGCACTCCCAAATCCCCAAAGGTGAAGGGTAAAAAGGTTTTTACGAACAGAACCGCGCTCACCGCTTCCAGGGAATCCCATAACGACACCGGGGTAAACGCCAGCACCAGGATGTGGTACTGCACCGTAATCACCAGAATCCAGGTAAAGCTGAGCGCCAGCACCGCCAGGCTGTCTTTAAGGGTAACGTGGTCCAGGGCAGCGATGAAGGCATGAATTTTAGATCGAGGTGAAAAGCGGCGGCTGAAGCGGTGCAGAAGGGCGCGAATCCGCCGCGGGTTGAGCATCACCAGCCAGAGGACGAGCAGCACCACCAGGCTGCCCACGAATAGGAGCCGCGGGTGGCTAATCTCGCCGAGTTTTCGCTGGATCAGCATGAGACCCAGCGCCGCGCCGCCTAAGGTGAAGACGATGATCTGGTTGGCGGCTTTGTCTAACAGGTTCAGGCCGGTAACGGTAAGTTTGTTTTTATCCGTGAAGAACAGGCCCCGCCCCAATTCCCCGATCCGCCCGGGGGTGATGAGGCCGAGGGTGTAGCCGAACATCAGGGAGCCGAAAACTTCGCGGTTGGAGACATTGGCAAAACGGTTTTTCAGCAGGTAGCGCCATTTCAGGAAGGCCAACCCGATATTGGGGATGAGCAGACCGATGCACAGGGCAATATTGCTCCAATCGGTTACCCGGAAGGCTTCGAGAATCGATTCGCGGCGATTGATTTTTTGGTAGAGAATGAAGATCAAAATCATACCGGCCAGCAGTTTGAGCCAGTAGATCCAGCGGTGGTTTTTCATAAGGCCTCTTGGGAGTGCAAAACTTATTTTGCAATGCTACTGCACCCCAGTTATCCGGGATGCCCTCCAGATTCTTTCTTTTCACAGCGTTTTAGTTATACTCAACACATTTTCTTATAATCTAGAAATCCAGCAAATTCAACCCGGTTTCTTCCTCCCGGCGGCGGGCAATTTTGTCGCTGAAAACCGTGAGATAAACCTCCATGGTTACCGCCACGGCGCCGTCGAAGAAGTGCCCGGCAACGGTTTGAAAATCGGGGTCGCCGAGCACCGCGTGGGCATGCACCATGGGCTGGCCGTCAACGTAGCTGACGTTGCCGCTGAAGGAGACCAGCTCGTAAATTCCGTTCAATTTTTTACGCAGGTATTGATGATCGGAAAGGCGAAAATAGCCTAATTCCACCTCCTCCAACGCGCCGATGGCAGAGAATGCCCCTCCGCCGATGTTTTTTTCCCGGATAAAATTCAGCAGGGTTTCCATCACCCGCGCCCCGCGCGGCAAGCGCAGCAGGTAGCCGCCCTCTACCGCGCGGTAGCTCAGCAGGGAAGCAGGGCCTTGAGTGGCGCGTGGCGAGTGGCGAGTGGCGAGTGATGATCGGGGGGAATTTTTTTCAGCCTCGGCCATGCCGCGATTGGCCAACCGGTCGGCGCGTTCGTTCAACTCCACCCCGGCGTGGCCTTTTACTTTTTGGAAAGCGACCTGGTGTTGGTCTGCCAGGGTAAGCAATCGCTCCCAAAGATCGCGGTTCTCCACCGGCTCTTTTTTGGAAGTCATCCAGCCGTTTCGCTGCCATTTCAGGTGCCAGCCCTGCCGGAAGCAGTTCACGATGTAGGCGCTGTCGCAGTACATCTCGATTTCGGCGTTTTTCAGCTTCACCTGCTCCAGGGCTTTGATGCAGGCGGTCAGCTCCATGCGGTTGTTGGTGGTATTCTTCTCCCCGCCGTAAATTTCCTTCACCCGGTCTTTGTATTGCAGCACCGCGCCCCACCCGCCCACGTTTTGCTCAAACTGGTTGCCGGAACAGGCGCCATCGCAGTAGATGATGATTTTGTCTGAAGGCATGATCAAGAAATTCGTGTTTTGGTGTTTAAGTGTTTCGGTGTTTAAGTAGAAGGTAACGTATTTACCAGGCGTCAACCTGGTTTTGAAACAGAGAAAAGCTGGGCGAAAGGGAGGCCAATTCATCAGGGGACAGTTGCTCGATACAATGCAAGCAGAAGTCTTCCATCGAAGCAAGTCCCGATTTTCGTTTTTCGATTCCGGCCAGATCCTTCAATTGATTTTCCGGCTCCCGCGGGGCGTAATATGTTTTTGCCAGCGGCATGGATTTCAAGGCAAATAAAGGCAGGGAGGCTTCGTTCCCATACTCTTCAGGGTTAGAAATCAGCAGCAGCCAGCTTTCTAACATTTGCACCGGCACCGCTATCGCCCCTTTAACAGGCCAGGCGTTCCTGTCCGGCCCTAAAACATCGTGGGCGGTTTTTTCCAATTCGCAAAACCGGCAGGCTTTCCGACGTTCAGTTTTCGGCAATTTGGCAATATGGGGTATGGGGTGGTGAGCGGGGTGCGCCGGGCTGCGATCATTGTCAAGGGCGATCACAAAAAACGTGTTTTCGACTTCGCCGCTATGTAAGATGTCTTTCAAAAGGATTGGCAAGTATCTTCTGACCTGGGAAACGCCCCCGCCCCGGCGGAGCCGGCGGGGAACCAGTTTATACGTCTCTCCCTTTAGCTTCTCCACGCAGAGGTTATAGAACATGTCATCAATATCGTCTTCCGAGAGGATGTATATGAAGTTATCCGCCAATCCTAAGCTCCTTCCACCGGCACTCCCCCGACAAACCCGGAGAACCAGAGTTGGCCGAGGGGGTCCTCCTCTTCCGGTTTCAGGTGCGTGATCCGCTCCGCCAAAGAGGTGAAAATCGTCTGCCCGTCCTTTTTTTCTACGATGATTACCGCCTCCTCATGCCCTTTGAATTGATCGACCAGGTAAGGATTATGGGTGGTGGCGATAATCTGCGGCATTCCTTCCTGCCGGGACATATCGAAGCAGAGCTGCACGACCTTTTCCAGCAAACGGGGGTGCATCCCCCGGTCTATCTCTTCGATGCACGCCATGGTGGGGGGATTTTCCTGGTAGAGAATGGTGAGGATCATCAGCACCAATTTGGTTCCGTCGGATAATTGGCTGACCGGAAGCGGTTTGTTGAGATGTTTTTCCCGCACCTGTAATTGTTTTTGCTGCTGTCCCGGCACAAAGCTCAGCTTTTCGATCTCCGGCACATATTCCTGCAATCTTCTTTCGATCAACTCGAATAAATCTTCCCGGTCCCCGGTTTTCAAGGCATCCAATACCTGCACCACGCCCTCTCCCGTTTCCCGAACGGTGGGATTGGGCACGAGTTGCTCGGGCTGGCCAACGTGCTCAGGATTTAGAGAAAAGACCTTAACATTTTTGAGTTCCTTTTTTAAGCCGCGGGAAGTTATCTGACCATCTCGAATGTCATGTAATTGTCCAAGATGATTTTTAAGTATGAATCTCTGTAAAGACGTTTGATGATTTATATGTTTTTCGAGAACACCTCCACCCACCCGTAGAATCGAAACCTGCCTCAACAACTGCAGAAAATTCGATTTGCCGCTTCCGTTTGTCCCAATTAGCAGGGTAAATGGGGCTAACTGAATGGAGGCTTTGACGATGGATTTATAATTTTCGATTTCGATGGACGTTATCATTGCCGGAATTCTCCGAAAATCTGAATATTATCATAAAGCGTTGAAATAATACTTAACGAAAGCCGGAAAGTCAAATTTATATTTGATTGGATGGGAAAACTGCCGAACGGCGTTTAGCTTTCCGAATAGTATTTGATATGCGGGTCCAACGCATCGCGGAGAGCGTCGCCGAGGAAGGAGAATCCTAACACCAGAATCATGATCGCCAGGCCGGGGAAAACAGTCATGTGGGGGGCTTCCCAGAAGTAATTGGTTCCGTCGGAGAGCATCCCGCCCCAACTGGGAGTGGGAGGTTGGGTTCCCAGCCCTAAAAAGGACAACCCGGCTTCGGAGATGATCATACCGGCAATGCCCAGGGTGGCCATGACGAACACCGGGTTGAGGGTATTGGGAAGCAGGTGAAAGACGATGATGCGGGTTCGCGAGTATCCTAACGCCCGGGCCGCCTGCACGTATTCTTTCTCTTTTTCTTTGAGCACTTCGCCGCGCACCAGCCGGGCATACCCTTTCCATCCCACAATGCACAGGGCAATCAATACGTTGTTGAAGCTGGGTTCCAGAATCGCCATGATGGCAATCGCCAGCAAAATGCCCGGGAAGGCGAGCAGCACGTCGGTAAGGCGCATGAGGATTTCATCCACCCAGCCGCCTAAGTACCCGGCAATCGCCCCCACCAGCATCCCCACCAGGGCGCTCACCGCCACGGTAATAAATCCCACCTTGAGCGACACCCGGGTTCCGAAGATTACCCGGCTGAGGATGTCCCGCCCCAGGTCATCCTGCCCCATAAAATGCGCGGAAGAAGGGCCTCTCAACCGATCCGGCAAAATTTGCTGGTAAGGATCGAAGGGCGCAAGCCGGGGAGCGAAGAGCGCGGCCAGAATCGCGAGCGTTACGATTACCAGGCCGAAAATTCCCAGGGGATTGCGCAAAACCCGCCCCAGCACCGA
>CAZFVV010000013.1:19664-22995 GCA_964522165.1 uncultured Calditrichaceae bacterium | reverse complement strand
CGATTACCAGGCCGAAAATTCCCAGGGGATTGCGCAAAACCCGCCCCAGCACCGATCTCCAGATAGAAACTGCCGGTTGCGGGGTCGTTATGGCAGGGGTTGGATTTGCGGACATTGGAAACATTTGTGAGTTGGGGTGTTCGAGTGTTCATGTATTTCAAGGCCAAACGGATTCAAGTTACACGAGCACCAGAACACCTGAACACAAGGGGGCTCCTTTGGAAAAGATAATAAATCTCGGGTGAAACCCTTACCGAATGTATTTACAGCGCCAGGTAGAGGGAGAATCGATGCCCGTCGCCCAGGTCATCCTGGAAGGGGCTGTAGCTGTAATCGAGCTGGATGAAGGATTTGCGAATCCCCAGCCCGGCGCTGAAGCTACGGCTCTCGTAACCGGCCATGTATCCGAAACGCAGCATCAGTTGTTTCCACAAGCCGGCTTCGGCGCCGAAGTGGCCGCGCAGGTTCTCGTCAAAAGGTTTCACCAGGTCGGCGGCCAGCAATAATTTCGCCGGGCCGAGAGCCTGGGGGAAAGCATACTGCGCGCCCAGGCGGGCAATTTTCGGCAGGGTGGTGGCTTCATCCTTGAATTCGCCCATTTTGCCCAGGTTTTGGATTGTGCCCCCCAGGGTCAGGTTGGGGAGCAATCCTCTGTAAAGCAACCCCAGGTCCGCAGCAAAACCGCCGGCGGACTCAAAGAATATT
Source organism: uncultured Calditrichaceae bacterium (assembly GCA_964522165.1). GTDB lineage: Bacteria > Calditrichota > Calditrichia > RBG-13-44-9 > J075 > JABWBP01. Next base: position 22,290 of record CAZFVV010000013.1, on the reverse strand, counting down.
TTTTCATAGAGGTATTTCACGGTAAGACCGGCGTCCAGGTTTTGGCTAAGGGAGCGGGCGTAAGATACCCCGGCGGAGAGATAATTCGCCCCGGTGGTTTCCAGGGGCATGTCGCTGGGAATGCTGCGCACTTCGATGTCACCCACGTTAAAACTGTACACGTGGAAGGCCAGGCTGGATTGGTTGGAGCGGAATTGCAGCGCCCCGAACTCCCCGTTCACGTCGAAGAGCCATTCATTGTGCATGAACACCACGTTGGAGCGGCTGGCGCCCATCAACCCGGCGGGATTCCAATACGTGGCAAATGCGTTATTGGAGGCAGCGGTGTAGGCTTCCCCCATGCCGGATGCGCGGGCGTCCACTCCCACCTTCAAAAACGCCAGCCCGGCCTTGCCCTCATTCTCCGCAGCAGTTAGCGCCACTGGACTACTAATTATCAGAAACCACAACAATTTCTTGAAGAGCTTCATTATTCATTCCTTGATTGAATCCATACATTATTCGCGTAATTCGCGGTTAACCTAAAACAAAAACTGCCAGGAGAAGACGTGGCTGATGCCTTCGTCTTCCACGTCATCCACGAACGCGTAGTCGAGGGTCATGGAGAGTTTTTTGTAAGCGTGGAATTGCAGCCCCCCGCCTATAGTGAAGTGGTCGTTGTCGTAGCCGAATCGCCCAAAAGCGATCTTACTGCTTAATTCCGCCCCTATGTGGTGCTTCTCTTCTCCTTTGTTGCTCCACTCGAAATCGTAGGCCACGCTCAACCAGTTCAAAGGGGTGTGATAGAACAATCCTGCCTTTTGGGTCAGGGGAAAACTGTTGTCCAGATCCGAGCCGCGCTCAAAAATATCGTTGGTGTTGGAGCTCAAACTGCCATTGATATCTTTTACTTGATAACCGAGCGCCAGGCGCGGATGCGGCTTCAGCAAGATTCCCAAATCGACCCCGAAGCCCTTGCCGCTGTAATTGAAATCTTCATTATCATCCAGGCTTTCGCGAAGATATTTGACCGCAATGCCCACGCTGACCAAATCGGCCGGCACGTTCAGCAGCTTCTTTTCTTGCTGAACCAGGGCGATGATTTTCAGGGCGAAGGCGGCGTAAATGGCATTGAGGCCGTGATCGATCTCGCCCACGTCCTGCCCGGTGGAACTATAGGCCCGCAAATCCCCTACCCCGCTGTTGATCCACCCGATCGACGCTCCTGCAACCGGCGCCAAAGGCAGGGAAAAGCCAATGTAGTTGAATTTGCGATCCAGGGACATGTTGCTGTAGGAGAGCGAGAAATAGCGTTTCTCCAGGTTCGGCAGCGCCGCGGGATTGTAATACATGCCATAACCGTGATCCGCGGTGGCCACCTGGGCGTTGCCCATGGCCATCGCCCGGGCGCCTAAGCCGACGCGCAGAAAAGCGCCGGAGAAACCGCCGTTGCCTTCGGCAAACGCGCCGCTGGAAACAAGAATCAGCAATAGTATTGAGAATCGACGAGAATGCAACATCGAAGAGTGTCCTATTCTTTCTTATCCGATAATAGTTTTTTTAGCGCCTCTTGCGCTTCTGCAAGCGTGGCGGCGTTTTTGAACACCAGACGAATCTTGTTCAACATCTCGATATCGGAGACCTGTTTTACCTCATCCATCAGCGCCAGGCCCGAAAAACCGAATTTGATTTCCAAAAGATCGGCAATGGCCGGGTAAATTCCTTCACGAATTCCTTGTTCTAAACCTTGCTCTAAGCCTTGCTCTAAGCCTTGCTCTAAGCCTTTCTTATGCCCCCTTTTTTCGGCGGTTGTCAATACCGACATGGTTTTTTCCTCCTCGGTTTCGTGAGTTTCATCTAATATCTTCTCTTCCAACTCCTCCGGTAATTCCATTACCCAGTCGATAAATTTGTAAACCCCTAAAATGGTTTCCCGGTTCATCCCGCTGCGGTATAATTCCATCAGGAAGCGCTTTTTCCAGGAAAATCGTTCCTGGTCGTTTCCAATAGTATCAAGGGTTTTCAAATAACCTCGCAATACCATTGCGAAGGGATTTTTTTTGCCCCTGAGCGCCTCAAATTTATCACGGTAATCGAGCAGCTTAATGACCGGGAACTTGAATTTACACTCAAATCCCCAACGAGCGATGCGAAATTGCCCCGGTCGATAGGTTTCATCGGCGTCCGCCAATAGCGCCAGGCTGATCACCTCCCGGCGATAGCGGTCGTAAATCCGGTAATTGTAAATGAACATCCGCTCGGCGAAATTCTCATCCCGGTAACTTTGCACTTCGATGTGAATGAGCAGCCACTTCTCTTCGCCATTTTTCAGGTACACCTTTGCTAATTTATCGACAATCCGCGCCCCGATATTGGCGGTTTTGATGATTTTCGCCAGTTCCTTGTCCAGAAATACATAGCCGCGGGAGAAATCAACCTCGCGATAAATCCGGGGAAAGAAAAACTGCAAAAATTCCTTGAACAAATGGGTCAGAACTTCTTTCCAGGCATTATCCCAATCCATATGGCTCCTCCCTCGCGCAAGGTTAATTGATAATCGCCACCTTTCCCCAGGTCACTTTGCCGCCCACATTGGCGCGGAAGAAATAGATGCCGTTGTCCACCAGCCGGCCGTTGTTGTCTTTGC
>CAZFVV010000013.1:0-19564 GCA_964522165.1 uncultured Calditrichaceae bacterium | reverse complement strand
TTGGCGCGGAAGAAATAGATGCCGTTGTCCACCAGCCGGCCGTTGTTGTCTTTGCCGTCCCAGGTGAGGGAACGGTCGGCGCCGCCGCTTTCCGGGGAGCCGGTTTGCCCGCGCAGGGTGTTCACTTTCTCCATGGCAAAGTTGAAAATGTCGATGTTAACTTCCGCAGCGGCGGCGACGTGGAACTGAAAGCGGCAGGGGCGGTCGTCGTGCAGCGGGGAATAGGGATTGGGGTAGGCATAGACCGCCGGATCTGTGCGCTCCCGGGTGCTCACAAAGCTGCGGAAAACCGTCCAATCATACCCGTTGTTAGCGGTGGTCCCCAGCCCGTCCGCGGAACCCACCCACAAGCGGTGAAACGGCGCGCCGGCCGGGGAAGTGGCCACGGAGTAAAAGGTGCTGGTGTAAAGCCCTTCCCCGCTCTCGCGGTCGCGCACCGGGGGGAGCAGCAGCCAGGTCTGCCCCTCGTCAATGGATTTATAAACCCCTTTCTCGGTGGCGGCGTACACCGCGGAGTCGTAAAACGCCATGTAACGCACAAAAGTGCCGTCGGAAAGCTCATCCACCAGGTGAAGGGTCCAGCTCAACCCGCCATTAGCGGTTTTGCTGACCGCGTTGAACTCCGTCTCCCCGGTGGCGCGGATGGTGGTAGCCCAGATGCTGTTATCGTAAGGATTGTGGAACAGGCCGATGACAAAGTTGCCGGAAATCGGCTGGTTTTGATTGGTATGGGTGAAGCGCTGCCAACTCTGCCCGGCGTCGGTGGATTTGCTGATGCCCGCGGCCGTGCCGATCCAAATCGTGCCGCCGGTATCCACCAAAGCGGAAAATCCCCGGTGATTGAGGTAATCGAACGCGCTGAAGGGCAGGCCGTCGGTGGTAATCACCTCCCAGGTCTGCCCGCGGTCCAGGGAGCGGCGCACCCCGCCGCCAAAGCTGCTGATCCAGAGCTCGTCGCTGCCGCGCACGGCGACGTCGTAAGTGACGTTTTGCACCCGGGTGGTGGTGGGGCGCTTGCCGTTGGCGGTATCGTCGCGGGCGTCTATCGGCTGGGGAATGAATTTCCACTCCGTGCTGCCCGGCTCTAAATAGCGCAATCCGCCGCCGATGGGCAGATTCTGGTCATTCTCCACGGTGGTATCGTAGGCGACGGCGATCCAGAGAGTGCCGTCTTCCCCCACGGCTAATGCGGAGACACCGCCCTCGCCGCCGTATTGGGCGGGAGTGTAATTTATCCAGGTTTCCCCGTTGTTCGTCGTGGCGCTTAGCCCGAAGCCGGTGCCCACGTGGAGGGTTCCGTTTTTCCAGAACAGATCGGTGATACCGTTGCCCACCAGGCCGCCGCGGTCAGGCTCGGCGGCGTTGAGTTTGAAAGTGTAGGTTATCTGCGCGTGAAGTGCGATTGAGGATAGCAATATACCTAAAATAAACCGGAGTGCCATTATCATGTCCTGAAAGTTTTATGGATAATCGACAATTTCTACTATCACATTTCATATTTACTGTTCACTTAGGGCAATATCTCAAGAGAGTCAGTAATAGTAGTTGATTGATTGCTTACTTTATCAATTGCCTTAAAGGTAAAGTAAAATATTCCCGGGGTGCTTTGAGGCGATACCGTTAATCCGCGAGAATAAATGCCGTCCCCCGCCAAAATATCCCGGTGGTTTGCGAAATCGCCGTCATCGAACATTTGAATCGTGGAAGGAAGCCCGCCGGTTCTTTGAACCACAAACTTGACCGAATCGATGTCGCCTAATCCCTGCGGATCGTTTGCCGAAATTCGCACTTCGATAGTATCTTCTCCCGATGAAGGTCTTTGAAAAGTTTCCGGCAATTCTAAGTCGAAAATACTAGGCGGGGTATTTTCCAGAAATATTTCTTTCGTAAGCACATTCGATAAATCATCGCTCTCATCCCTTGCCTGGAACTCCAACGTATAATCTCCCAATCTCTCCGCCGCCAGGGTGGAATCGACGAACGCCCCGAAAATGCCGCTATCCGCCGCGGTTTTGGATTGAAATTCCAGCAGGTAAGATGCAATTTCACTGCCGCCACGTTTTAAGCGCAGCGCAACACCGGCAACGTCTTCGATGTCGTTGCTGTCCTGCACCGTTACGGAGAAGAGCAGCGGCCGGCTGCCGGAGAAAAGGGTATCCGGCGCGTTAATCGCAAGCAATTGCGGCGGGGCGTTGATTAGCGCCAGCGCTTCCACGAAGCCGCTTTGCACGCGCTGCTGCGCGTTATCCAGGGCGGTTGCCCGCATAAAAACCGCGCCGAGGGGAAAAATCAGCGAGTCGGAAACGAAGTGGTTGGTGAAAATCCCGTCCCCCGCAATCACATCGCGGTCGCCGGGATAAAGAAACCCGCCGTCATCGTATAACGGCAGTTCCAGCAGCAGGGTGGTTTGATCGCTGCCGAAAAATCGCAAGGTTACTTCCGCCAGCGCCGCCGCCTCTTGCGGATGGGTTACCCGGAAAGCCACGTCATAGTCGCGCGGATTGCCCACATTCAAGCGCCGCGGCGTTTTGAAACCTTCAACGGCAAATTCCGGCGCCGCTTCCGGGGGAACGATCTCTTCATTACACGCCGCCAGCAGGAGCAGCAAGAGGAACGCAGTGGCAATTTTTACGAAAAGCTGCATGGGTTGAACTCCTGTTTCACAATAGCTTTCTTCAGAATAAAGCGCCGTCCGGCCAATAACCTGTAGGGTTGAGAATATAATACCCGCCTACTCTTTTTCCACTCTCGAATTTTGAATTATCCCAATGCTTGCGCGCCTTTCGCTTTGGCACGCTGAAGCGTGGCCATCAAAAATATTTCTTGCCGGGGGAGACTTTCTCAGCGATTCTCCCAAACCATTGCCGCCCACTCGTTCATATAAACACGCCCGGCTTCCAGCAGCCCGGCGTGCTTATAAAGGTAGGAGAGCCGGGCAACCTCCTCTTTCAGAATCCCGGAAATCAGCAATTTCCCGCCCGGCGCCAAATTCTGGTAGAATTGCAGCGCCAAATCCGATAGTACACTGAACTGGATGTTAGCCAGGACCCCATCGAACAATTTGCCTTCGACCAGGGTAATGTCTCCCACCCGAAAGTCTATACTATCGACGCCGTTTAACGCCGCATTATGCTTAGCATTGATTATCGCCTCCGGATCGTTGTCGATGGCGGTAATCTGCCGCGCCCCTAATTTGGCGGCGTAGAGGGCCAGGATTCCCGAACCGGCGCCCAAATCCAACACTGTTTTTTCCTGCAAATTCAATTGCGCCATCGTTTGCAGCATCAGCCGGGTGGTTTCGTGATGCCCGGTGCCGAAAGCCATTTGCGGATCGATGATAATCTCCACGCCTGTAAAATCTTCCGGCAACGCCTGCCAGGGCGGGCGAATCCAGCAATTTTGAGCGGCTTCAAACGGTTCAAAGTGCTTGCGCCACTCCGCGTTCCAGTCGCGGTAGGGCAGTTTTTCGAGCTGCGCCGAATCCGGGTCGAACCCCGGGGCCAGGCGTTGCAATCCCCGGAGCAAATTGCGGATATTTTCCGAAGGCCAGTTCCCGGGGAGATAAACGGTCCAGCGCCCCTCTCCCGATTCCTGGATTCCCAGGCAGCCGGCCCGGTGCAAAAAACCGGATAACAGGTCCGCATCAAAACCGGCGAGGGGAAGGAGAAGTTCGTAATATGTTTTTGCGGCCATGAAGCCTGTTTCGAGTTTCGAGTTTTGAGTTTTGAGTTTTGAGTTTCGAGTTTCGAGTTTTGAGTTTTGAGTTCCGGCAACTCTAAACTCGGAACTCGAAACTCGCAACTACCGGATACTGATATTCACGCTGATCCCGAATTCTTTATATGTCGTTGTTCCGGTTCGCTTGGTAGAGGATTTGCTCTGCTCGTAATAAGCGGTGCCATTGACCTTTTGGCTGAACCGGTAGGTGATCGAAGGGCGCAGCTTCCAGTTGCCGGATTCATCCAGGGGCGTTTCCACCCCGTTAAGATCTTTAGAAAAATTCTCATTGGAAGATTTATCGAACGCCAGGGAAAATTGAATTTCGTTGCGCAACTGTTTTTTATTCAGCAGCGGCAGGGGAATGCGAAACCCCTTGGTAACGGAGTAAGAGGCGCTGAAATTAATGCCCGACTGGATGCGGCGGTTGGTTGCCCCGGCGGTGCGGTAATCCACACTTTTGCTATTATTGGCCCGGATACTTGCGGTAACTCCCCAAATGGTATTCACGGTAAGGCCGATGAGGGGCTGGAAACTGTTGGAATAGCCCCACTGCTCGATTCTACCCTGCCGTTCATTCTCGGTATATTTTCCGTTCCGGGAATGTTCCAGGGAAGCGGTGCGGGCAAAGAGGTTGAGGAGCGGCAGTTTTTCTACCCCGGAAAGATTCAAGCGCCAGTCCGGGATGAAATTTCGCAAGTCGCTTTTTTGATTGGTATCCGGGTAATCTTCGGTAAAAAAGATGGTATTGCTATAGGTCGCGGTAATCTGCTGGTTAAGCTCGCTGTAGGTTTTTTGCAGGTTATATTTCAAACTGGTTTTCAGGCTGGGGAACAAATCCACCTGCATGGTGCCGTCCACTCCGCGGGTAATCCGGCTGTTGCGGGGAACTACCACCTTCCGGAAAGTGGTGTCCACGTATGCTAAATTGGGGACAGGATTGCCCAGGCTGTCCAGCACCACATTGCCATCCTGGTCTTTTTCATAAACATCGTACTCCAGCTGCGGCTTATTATTCAAGCCGAATTGATATTGCAGGAAAGGAACTTCCCGCAGGTTGGCGTGCGCGTAGGATTCATCGGTTTTGACATCCAGCGAGATGGTCTTAAAGGAGTAGAGCGCCTGCCATACGATGCGCAGCGGGTTCAGGAAGGGTGGAATCAGGGGTTTATCCCCGCCTTTTTCTTTTTCTTCACCGGGTTTCCCTTCTTCGGAAGTTCCGGGAGATTTCTGTCCCCCGGTTCCCCCCCGGCGTCCCGGCGGCGCAGCAGGGGTTTTAGGCCGGGGGCGATAGATTTTTTCCATCAAAACCGCTAATTTAAAATCGACCCGGAAGTTATAATTCAGGTTCAGGCTGGAACTGAGAGAATTGATCTGGGGCCGATCTACCGAGTAAATAAAATTGGAAGCGTAGCGCGCGCTGGGAGTCAGCCAGGAAAAGCCCTGGGGGGTGTAATTGGCCCCGAAGCGCTGGGAAAGCCGGGTAGTTGCGCCAAAATCGCCTTTGCTGATAATCTTATCGAACGCGCTGCGGGCGTCGCGTTCCGTGCTATCAACCTCGAACCCGACCAGCTTTCCGGTTGGATCGTTATTCTGTTCTAAGCGGGGATCGTTTTGGTAATCCCTCCCAAAATCCAGGGAGATGCTCTCTGTCAACTTATAGGCCAGGGCAAATTTGAGGGTATTGTTGACCGCAATGGTTTCCGTGGGATCGAGCTGGAGGCGGTTCTGGCGTTTGGTTTTGCTGTCGGAAATGGTAAAATTGAAATTGAAAGAACTGGGCGTATAATAAATTTTCTGGTTACTGAGCGGCCTGAGAAACCAGCTTTTTCTCAGCCAGCCAAAGGGGCTGATAAAATTGTTCCTCCCGAAGGGAATTTGATAGCCTAATCGCCCGCTAAAATTTTTGCTGAAGTCTATCGAATCCGTGGGGCTGTGGCCGTCCCGTTCGGAGTAGTCCATATCCACCGAAATTTGATTCACGGTTAAGCGCAAAAGCCAGGGATCGCGAGGGCGGTCTTGCCGTTTAACCGTACCCCCGATCGATCGCGATTCCGTTTCCCAGAAATCCTTATTCTTCAATTCCTTGGGGCCTTCGGGCGTCTGGCTGACCGGGGCGCCGCTAACGCCGAAAAATGCCTTGAGGCGGTCCTCGATATTGCCGAGCTGGTAATTGGAACGCTGGTCGCTATTATAGAAGTACTTGGGGATGTCGCGGGTGTGGGTATATTTCGCATCGATGGGAATATCCAATCCTAAGAATCCCGGCAGGAATTTGTTCAAGCGCAGGCTGCCAAAATAAGATTGCCGCTCGATGGTTTTATCCTGGCCGGTGGTACTGGCAAACTGCTGCTCCAATTTGCGGAAGTTATCGTCCACCAGCTCCCACTGGGCCCGAACCGTGGCGATATCGGCAATGGAAAGATCTGTGAGCAGCCGCATGGCCGTGCCGCTTTCCCGTTCCACCCCGGTTATCCGCAACTCATCCAGCCAGATTTCGCTATCCAACGGATACCTTCCCCGGTTGACCGCCCCGATGACGATATAATTGATGTTGTGCAGGCCGGGATTGCCGACTACAACAAACTGTTTGCCGGGGAAATTGGGATCTTCGCGGCTATACACCGGGTTTCCGTTCAGGGAATCCGGCCGCGGAAACTCTTTGGTTCTGGCCAGCTCGGTAAAGTCGATCTCGATATTGTTTTCCGTGGCCCAGCCGGGGAAAATCCGCTGGCGGTACTCATAATACACTTTGTCGGTAGGGCCGAAGCGGATGTAAAACTCCAGATGGTCATTCTCCGGGTGTAAGAAGTCGTTCCCGTGAACGAACATCTTCAGTTTTCGATAATTGATCAGGTTGATTTTTTCCCGGAACTGTTTGCGGGCCTGAACAACTGCCCCGGAAGGCAGTTTGTTAAGCTGCATGACCAGGGATTGCTCTTTGGATACCGCCCGGGTCACGCGGTCCTCGATGCCTTCCACGCCCGGGGGGCTGGTGTAAAACGTGGGAGCGCCGGCGTGTTCATCGGTGTTATAAACCGTGATGCCAAAAACCTGCTCATTGGGAACGAAGGGGTTGTTCTCATCCCGGGCGACCCCCTCTTCCTCCCACTCGTTTCCCACAAAATCGAAGGTAGCAATCTGCAGAGAGTCGTACTTCCCGACGGTCGGCTTGAGATTATTCATCCAGAGGCGCACGTAGAATATTTGCTGAAAAGCGGTATCCGGATCGCCAATTTTGAAGGCATAATCTTTGATGGGAATCCGGTACAGCTTCCACCCCGTGGGCGCGCCGTTAGAGAAATAGGTTTGCGTGACAAAATACGAAGCCGCGGTCGTATCGGCCAGATTGAAACTATATTCGAAGTAATCGTTGAAGCGGTTCAATGACCCGTCGCCATCCAAATCCTCGGTATCCGGGAAGCGGGCGCCCTGGGCTTTTCCGTTTCCCTCGGTGCCGTTGATGCGCAAGAAACTCGGCTGGGTGGAACGGGGCTCCACCCAGTCGTCGTCCCCGGCGTCGTCGGGATTGGTGCCGTCGCCGCCGGCAACCCCGTCGATGCCGACGTCTTCATCGTCATCCAGCAAGGTGTTGAAATTCTTATCCTCGGTATTCAGGTTGGCGTAGGATTCCAGGGAATCCCCGGGCACGTTGGGATTGGGGAATTTTCTCTTCACGTACCAATCTTCACTGAGACGGCCGATATCGATATTAATCTGGCCGGTATTTCCTCTCACCCACAATTCGATAAACTTGGTTTTCTTCTGGTCCGCAAAAGAAATAGTGCTGCGCATGATTCCCGCCCAGGCGCTGTCCGCCGGCAGGGAATCGTTGCGCCAGCGCAAATTCAATACCGTGGTGGTGTTGCCGGATTGGGCGGTCACGTCCCGGTCGGGCCAGATGCTCTGGGTGGCAATCTGCTCGAAGGGGTTATACCAGTTGAAGGAGAGCGTTACCGCGGGATTGTTCAGCGGGATGCGGTATTTATCCATGGTCAGGATGTAATTTTTGACTGCCGCCGCGCCCACTCCCACCTCATAATCGATGCCGGGGTCGCCTTCCCGGGGCAGCCTTCGGAAACGCATGGGGGCCGAGGCGGGGGTCCAGGTGCGATACTGGATACCCAGGGAGGTAAACCGTTTGCTGCCTTCAAAATCGTCGAGGTAGGCCACCCCGTCATTATCCCCGATTTTCTCTTCGTTAAAGGTATTGGGATTGGGATTGACCTGGGCATATTCGGCTTCGACCTTCAAATTCGACTCTGCGGAGGTTTCCACAATCGGCAGCAGGTCGAACAAGCGAGTCAAAAAGTTCGGCTTGAGGTGAAAAGCGGCGTTAACGTCCCAAATAAAGTTGCGGATCGGTTCCTGCCCTAAGCGAATGCGCTGATCCAAAGTGGATTTGCTGTAATACAGGGCGGTTAATCCGATGAAGTCGCGCTCCCCGAACTGGTATTCCAAACGGCCGCCTAAGAGGGTCTTCTTATCCAGTTGGAACAGCGCCCCGCGTTCGTATTCAATGTCCACCGAGGCGTCGGCGCGCCGGATTCCCGAATCGGTAATGATCAGCTGGCCGCTGAAATAGTCGATGGTGTAATCCTTATCGCGGGTCAGGAGCCGGCCGTTCAGGGTTACCCGTTCGGAACCATCCAGAACGTTAAATCCCAGGTCAAAAGACGATTTGACCGTTTTAGTGCTGATTTCGAATTCGAATTTGCTCTCCTGGAGCTCCAGGGTGCGGTCATTGGTATTATAAATGTTGACGTGGCGATCCGGGTCGAAGCCGAATTTGCCGGAGGGCCGGAAGGGCGTTAAAGATGGAAAGACCAGGTAGCCGTTCGCCATATCGAAAATAAAGCGCTGGCCCAGGTCCAATTTTCGGTCCCCGCCGTCCACGATATTACCCTGGTCATTCAAGCGGTCCAACCCTGTCAAATAATTGTAGGTTTTGCCGCTAAGCTGGTCCACGTCCTGGTCTTCCCCAGTCACGGAATAGACGATCCGGGCGTCGAACCCTTCCGCAGAGACCGGGGGGCTTCCCAGGTTATAGACGTTGCGCATGGTTAAATTCCAGGTGGGATAACTTGGCAAGGGCGTGCTGGGGCGGACCAACTTTAACTTTAAAACCGCAGAAGTGTCGGTAACATCCTGAAACAGTTGGCCGACCGTGTCGATATCGGTTTTGTAGGCAATCCCGACAATATCATTGGTTTGCAACTGGCTTTTGAGCCAGAAGTAGCCGCGCTGGTAATCGAAATCATAGTCCACCCCTTCCACGAGTTGCTGAAAACGGCCCCCTTCGATCTGGCCCTGTATTTCATCCGTATCATCAGCCAGGGTATCGGGATTGATGCCTGCCAGCGCTTTTCGCGTTAAGCTTTGCGGAACATTGCCGGGGGCTTTTTTCCAGACATCCAGCTGGCGGATAAAAAAGTTCGAGTTTACCCGCAAAATCATTTGCGTGGTATCGATATTTTCCTCAAAAGCATTCCGGTAAATTTCATCGGCAAAGAAAAAACGGTCGCGCACGTAGTCGATGTCTTTCGAGCGGATAGTCTGCTCGCTGGCCCCGCCGGTAATGGAGAGTTTCTGGTTTTCGCCCCGTTCCAGGCTGGCAATGCCGGTGAAGCCGAAATTGCCCACCCGCATTTGGGTTTTAAGCCCGAACAACCCCTGGTGGTTGGCGCTGGTAGAGACGTAATTGGTGGCCGGCAGGGAGAGAGCCACGTTCCCGGCTTCGATTCGCTGCACAATTTCGTCTTCATCGCCTTCGTAAGTCAATTTGAGGGTATTTTCGAAGTCAAAGGTCGCTTCGCTGTTTTGGTCCACCGAAACGGTTACCTTGTCCCCTACCCGGCCTTCCACCCGGAATTGCTGGGTTTGCTTGAACTTGGGAGCAAAATTGCCCTGCTGCTCCAGGGAAGACACCGCAGCGCCTTCCCGTTTTTCGGTTCTGCCGGCCAGCTCAAAACTGATGTTTCCGGTAACCCGCAGACCCACCCGGTCGCCGCCGAAAATCCGTTTAAACGCCTTACTCTTGATCTTGACAGGAATGTTCAACTCGATTCCCCCTCCGCCGGCGGCCTCGGAAATCTGTTTGGTTTTATGCAAGCTTTCCAGCCACACCTGGCGGGCGTCGTATTTCAGGCGTTCCCGGATATAATATTCCAAATCGATGGTGATCGGGAGGCGATAGTGGGTATCGTAATAACTTTCTTCAACGGTGATGAAGTTGCGGGTACTGTCTAAGGTAATTTCGCGGGAAAATTTGGAATAGGATACTTTTAACAGGGTGGAATCGGCAAAAAATTGCTGCAACCCCGCGTATGACGGTTCAAACAAACGAGCAACCCCCGCGGGAGACGGCTGGTATTTTAACCCCTGTCCCAGGAGAGATCCAGATAGGCAAACGGAGGCAAGTAGCAAAAAACAGAGACGAACCCTGCCTGCCAGGTCAAACAAATGCGCCATAAGAAAACAGTTTTCCCCGAAAACCTCTAAGTCGTATTAAACCGTAGCTATCTTCTCGTAGGCATTCCTCCGTTTAGCCGATGGGGAATATATTGAGTGGATGATTCTTAAACAAGCCGATTGTTGATTTTCAGTGCTACTTTATTTGGTACAGGCTGGGCCGGAAGCGCTCCCGGAGTGGCAGGCTAATTGGTATTCCGGGCCCCGGGTGGGCGCTTAGCTTTTCTCACGGATGATTTTCAGCGCCAACCGGTAAATTTTCTCGACCTGCTCTTCGATGGAAAGCGCAGTAGTATCGATCACCACTGCGCCGGGGGCCTGCTTCAGAGGGCCGTGCTCGCGGGTAAAATCGGCCCGGTCGCGCCGGATGATGTCTTCCAAAACCCCCTTGAAATCGGATGCGATTCCCTTCTCTTCCAGTTCTCTTACCCGCCGGCGGGCGCGCTCCTCGGCAGAAGCCTGCATGTAAATTTTCAGCTCCGCGTCCGGAAACACCACGGTGGTAATGTCGCGGCCATCCATCACCACCCCGCCGTTTTGGCCCAGGGATTGTTGTTTTTCCACCAAAATTTCCCGCACCCGGGAGTTGGCAGCCACCGGGCTGATGTTTTGCGCCACTTCGGGCAGGCGTATGGCGGTAGAAACGTCTTCGCCGTCCATGTACACCTCAGTCTGGCGGTCGTTTTGTTTAAATTCGATGCGGGTCTGGCGGGATAACTCGGCCACCCGCTCGATATCCGCGGCGGGTATTCCGCGGCGCAGGGCCTTGAGGGTGATCGCCCGGTACATAGCGCCGGAATCGATATACAGGTAATTCAAGCGCCGGGCTACCAACCGCGCGGTGGTGCTTTTCCCGGAGGCAGCCGGCCCGTCAATCGCAATTTTGATACGTTTTTCTGCCATTACTCTCTGTTGCCCAATCTTTCGATTACCCGGTACCTACAGCGGAAACCATTTTTGTGCCGGGGTTGCGGCATCCGTTACAGATGCTATTATAGAGCGCAGGGGATAAATTGTTCCCCCGGCCGCCGGGAAAAATTCCAGCGGGGGGCAGGTGAATAGCAGCTTCCCCCTTTTTGCGAGGGAAGCCGCCGGCAGGTTTCATCCTGGTAGCAATTTTTTCGGTAGGTGAATTCCCTTTTCGCAGCGCAGGCTGTTTCCGGGTACCAGGGCTATTGATCGGCCTCTAACACTTCGCCTTTTTGGGTTTCGACCAGTTCCTTCAAGCTATCCACTTCTTCGCCGCTAAGCTCACGCCATTCACCGGGATTCAAATCATTTACATGCAGGGTGGCGAAACTGACCCGGTGCAATTGTTCGACGTGGTAGCCTAATTCTTCGAACATGCGCCGGATTTGGCGGTTGCGGCCTTCATGGATTTCGACTTCCAGAAAACTGCGGTTTCCCACCCGCCGCAATTCCCGCGCCTTGCAAGGAGCGGTTTTACGCCCGTCCAGAACGATCCCGGTTTGAAAATGGTGCAAATCGATGGGCCGGATCATCCGGTTGAGCATGACCCGGTACACTTTTTTGACCTGAAAACGGGGGTGGATGAGAAAGTACGACAATTCGCCGTCGTTGGTAATTAGCAGCGCGCCGGTGGTATTGTAATCGAGCCGCCCCACCGGAAAGAGGCGTTTGGGAGCGCCGATCAAATCGATTACGGTTCGCCGCTGCCGGTCATCCTTGGCGGTGGTGACGGTTCGGGCCGGCTTATTGAGCAGAATGTAGATCAATTCTTGGGGAAGCTCCACCGGTTTGCCGTCAAAAAGAACTGTATCCTTGCTGGCATCTACCCGGGTGCCCAATTTCTGTATCGGTTCATCGTTGACGGCTACCCGGCCTTCCAGGATATAGGTGTCACAATTGCGCCGGCTTCCGATGCCGGCCATTGCCAAAAAGCGGTTTAGACGAATCAGATGGTTCTCGTTATTCATCTGGATGGTGTTCCTGACTCTCTTCATTTCCTTCAGATATTCCATGTTCCTTCATCCCTAAAATTTCCGGAGCAATTTCCTTTAAAAAGGCATCGCCGAATTTTTCCCGAGCCTCGGAATCGGCTTCGACGATCTCGTCCAGTTCCTTTAATTTAGGCAATTCTTTAAGACTCTTGAGGCCAAAGTACTCCAGGAATTGCCGGGTAGTTTTATAAATAAAGGGACTTCCCGGCGCGTCGGCTGTTCCGGCTATGGTGATTAAATTTCGCGAGAGAAGGGTTTTCAGCACACCATCCACACTCACGCCGCGAATTTCTTCAATATCGTGCCGGGTGACCGGCTGTTTGTAGGCAACGATTGCCAGGGTTTCCAGGGCCCTGGCGCTCAAACGCGCCTGTTGGCGTTTCGCGTGGAGTCTCTCCACAAAAGGGGCATATTCCGGCAGGGTAAATAGTTGAAATCCTTCGGCAATTGTATCGATGCGGTAAGGCCGCCCACCTTGCCGATAGATTTCGTTCAATTCTTCTACCAACTTCCGGATCTCAAATCCCTTTAATTCCGGAACAACTTCCCGCACCCTTGTCGCAGTGAGAGGCTCATCACTGCTAAATAGCAGCGCCTCAAAAATTGCCAGCGCGGAATAACTCTCAATCCCTGAGATATTCGGTTTATCTTCGGAATTTACCATACCGTTATCAAAGAAGCTTTTTTTCAACACCCGGCCAAAATAACCATGCCCTGTTTGCAGAGCAAGTGTTGAATTAATCCTTCAAAGGACGGGGATAATATCGGTCTAACCCTCAAAAATGTATTGACCGATATTACACCATCGGGGGGTTAAGAATTTAATAACGCAGCCGGGAGGATGGGAAAGGGCAGGCGGCAGGGGCAGGTTTTTTCAACGCCTCCTGCGGACTGTCCCTGCTTACTCTCCGTTCTTCACCGCGGCATCCACTTCCAGGCTTTCCCGGAGGCTGAGATAATGGGAAAAACTGAGTTCCGACAACGGCACCAGGCGTATTTCTCCAAACGGTTCCTGCTGCCGGGCGGAAACCAGGTTCAAGCGCATCAAATCCAATATTGCCATGAACGTAACCACTAAATGAATTTTCTCCGGTAATTCCCCGATCAATTCGTGAAAAAAGAGAAAACTTTTCCCCTGGAAATGGTGAAATATGAAATTGACCTGCTCCTCAATCGTTACCCGGACGGGGTGAACGTGGTGCATGGTGATCTTAGGCATGTTGTCCAGGGCGCGTTTGAAGGCGGTCAGCAAATCGAACAGGGTAGCGTCGATGATGAATTCTTCATCCGCGGCGAATTTTTCCCGCAAAACCTGCTTCATGTTCACCCGGCGGGGGAAATATTGCCGCCGCACGCTCTCCAGGCCTTCCAGATGTTCGGCGGACTCTTTGAAGCGGCGGTACTCCAGGAGCTGCAGGGTCAGCTTCAGGCGCGGGTCTTCGATTTCTTCCAGGGATTCTTCCGGGGGATTGGGCAGCAACATGCGGGTTTTGATGAGGATCAGGGTGGCCACCATTTCGATAAATTCCCCGGCAATTTCCAGATCTAGCAGTTGCATCAATTCCAGATATTCCAGGTATTCCCGGGTAATTTGGGCAATGGGAATATCATAAATGTCGATTTCGTTCTTGCGAATCAAGAACAGCAGCAAATCGAAGGGGCCTTCGAAGACCGGTAATTTTATTTGATACATAGGCAGGCTTAAAAGGGTTGTGGGTGAGGGAATTGGGCTATCTGGCAACCGGCGTATGTCAAA
Organism: uncultured Calditrichaceae bacterium; assembly: GCA_964522165.1. Taxonomy (GTDB): domain Bacteria; phylum Calditrichota; class Calditrichia; order RBG-13-44-9; family J075; genus JABWBP01. The sequence goes on along the minus strand of CAZFVV010000013.1, from coordinate 5,659 downwards.
TTGCACAACAGGAGTGCAAAATTTATTTTGCACTAACAGTGCAGAATAAATTCTGCACTCCTGACGCCAAATCAATCACCCGATATTGAGCAATCCCACCCGGTCGCGCACGCGTTCCATCACTTGCCGGGCTTTTTCCCGGGCGGTTGATGCGCCCTGGCGCAGCACGTCTTTGACGTAATCCAGGTTGTTTTCCAATTCTTCGCGCAGTTTGCGATGCGGTTCAAAGTAGATCCAGATCTTTTCCAGCAATTCTTTTTTGGCGTGGCCGTAGCCATACCCGCCGGCGAGGTATTTCCGGCGCATCTCTTCGATTTCCCCCGGGGCAGCAAAGAGCTTGTAGAGATCGAACACCGTCGATTTATCAGGATCCTTGGGCGCTTCCAGGGGAGTGGAATCGGTAACGATGTTCATCACTTTCGATTTCAAGGCTTTGTAATCGGCAAATATTTCGATGGTATTGTCATAGCTCTTGCTCATCTTTTGCCCGTCGGTTCCCGGCACCACCGCCACTTCCGGAAGGATCAATTCTTCCGGAACCACCAGGGTCTGGCCGTACGCCAGGTTGAATTTCTCCGCGATATCGCGGGTTATTTCTAAGTGCTGTTTTTGATCTTTGCCCACCGGCACGTATTCGGAGTCATAGATCAAGATATCCGCGGCCATCAGCACCGGGTACGTAAACAGCCCGTGAGTGGGAGAAAGCCCCCGGGCGATTTTATCTTTGTAAGAGTGCGCCCGCTCCAATAAGCCCATCGGGGTGACGGTAGATAAAATCCAGGCCAGCTCGGTCACTTCGGGAACGTCGGATTGGAGGAACAGCCGCGCTTTTTCCGGGTCGAAGCCCAGCGCCAGGTAATCCATCGCCACCATCAAGCTGTGCCCTTGCATTTTTTGCTTATCGGAAATGCTGGTCATGGCGTGGTAATTGGCCACGAAATAGAGGCACTCGTTTTCTTTTTGCAGGGCAATGTGCTGGCGGATCGCTCCGAAATAATTTCCGATGTGCAGCACCCCGGAGGGCTGGATGCCGCTAAGAATTTTTTTATTGCGAATATTCTGCAATGCTTAACCTCTATGTTTCAGGCGTTTCCGGGAAGTCGAACTCCTCCCGCCGGATATCATTACGACACAAGAAATGCAAAATTTGCTCAATCCATGAATAGGTAGGGTCTCCAGCGCTCGTCTTTCACCCCGATGAAGTGTTGAAAGTAGAAAAATTGATTGGGCTTCCTGGGCCGGTTCACCAATTTCATAGAAGCCTGTTCCGGGGTGCGGTTCCCTTTGCGATTATTGCAGGCCAAACAGGCAATGACCAGGTTTTCCCAGGTGTCTTTCCCGCCGAACTGCTTGGGGATGATATGGTCCACCGTTAGCGGCTGGGTGCCCCTGCCGCAGTATTGGCAGGAATAATTATCCCGGATGAGCAGATTTTTGCGATTCAGGATGATGCGTTTCTGCGGTGCGCGGGCGTACCGTTTCAGCCGAATGACGATTGGCAGGTGCATTTTGCTATTGATCGAACGGAGCCATACGGTGTCGATCTCGATCGCTTCCGCTTTGCCCAAATAGAGCAAAATGATCGCCTTTTTGACATTACAGACGGTCAGCGGTTCGTAATTCTGGTTCAATAGCAAAACGCTCTTGTTTAACATGGCGCACCTTTTTAAACCTCGAAAGATAACCGCCCGGCACAAGATTTGTCAACCTTTTTTTGGCGATTTCCGGCGTAAAATTGCGGCTTCGATGTCGCCCGGTTATTACGTTCCGGGAAGGTGGAAAAAGGGTGGTTCCGGCGCGGCCAATCGCAGCAGGGAGTCTGAACCGAAAAAAAATGAATTTTTTATTAGATATTGGGTGATTCTTTATTTATCTTCCGCCGAACCAATGAACAAAAGGTGTGAAAAAGCTATACAGTTATGCTGATCCACACCTGGGAGGCGGTATTCCTTGGGAACAATCATAAAGGCAGGCATACTCCAATTTTCAATATAGATCAGTTGATTCAGCGCCTGTAATTCTGCATCGGGAAAGCGTTTTCAGGCGCATCATCTATACCTTGCGGTTTGCAGGGTGGTGATTGCGTATGCCCTCGGCCGGCTTTATCTCCAACGGTTTCGGCGCATGGCATGAAAATTGATTTTGTTTTAATAATATTTTGGTCTTCGTCGATTGAATCTGAGGTTTCCGCGAGGAAAATCATTATAAAATCGAACCGTCTGCATTCCGGTGGGGGGAGAAAAGCAATTGTGATATTCATCATTCGAAAATTGACCGTAATTGAGGTTACTTCTCAGGCTAATTGTTAATGTTGCATCCAAGAAATCCGGGATGTGGGTATGAATGAATTGATTGTATCTCTCGAAGGCAATTTTCGGCGCTATTCAGAGATTTTATATAGAATCGGGGAAAATGCTAACGGAACCGACTATCCCCAGCATTCTTACCAGGTGAAAGATCTGTTGGGCACTCTGGCTGATTTGCAAAGCGAGGTCATTAATTTCCGGCTGAAGAAGATTCTCAAAGAAGAGAATCCTTACCTCCCGCAAATTCGAGTGGAGCGAGTCCGCCAGCGCAATCCCCATCAAAGGGATTCCATTGCCCAACTTGCACAGGCCTTTTTAGCCCAGCGCAAAGAATTGCTGCAACTGCTCCATACTCTGCCAATCGGCTCCTGGGAAAGAACCGGGGTTCACGAGGTGGAAGGCCATGTTTCTTTCAGGGAATTTGTGCGGAGAATGGTGGAAAAGGACAATCAGATGATTTTAGACCTGAGCCAGATGTTGGTGGCCGTCGAACACTCCTGAGAAATCCTCGTTTTATTCCCCTGCCTGGCGCATAGCGCCAAAATTCAAAAAATTTGAGAGGCGTTAGCGGGAAGTTTGGTTGGTATCCGTTGGGTGATAGGTATATATTTTCTTTACTGACTCGAGAATTTGCTGCCGGTTGAACGGTTTGCGAATAAACTCCAAAGCCCCTAATTTCAAAGCTTCCTGAATTGATTCATCCACATCAAAGCCGGAGGTCAACAGAATTTTGACCTCCGGGTTAAGGGATTGCAATTGGTGGAGAACGTTCAGGCCGTTAGCATCCGGAAGATTAAAATCCAGCACCACCAGTTCGATCAACTCTTTATCCGCCCGGTAAAGATCAATTCCTTCATGCGCAGTTTCTGCCAGAATCACTTTGTAAGAAGCGGAATTCAAGACACTCTGGAGGATCTGCCGCAACTGCTCTTCGTCTTCGATGACCAGAATATAACGGTTATCCAGCGCCATCGCCGCGGTCTGTTTGTCATCTTGAATTTCGATCATCTTCATGCCCAGCGGCACGTCCTGAATCTTGGGAGAAGAGATTTCCCGCAATTTCCGCAGGATATTGGCAATTCTCAGGGAGGATTTGTGCATCAGCTGCAGATAATTGGTGAGGCGCTGGTTGTTGATATTCAGCTTTTGCAGCTCCATTTTGATCATATCAATGGCGGAGATGATCACAGTAAGGGGTTGATTGATCTCGTGGTTGGTGGTAGCGATGGTGGCGTTATAGGTCAGTTTCCTTTCCGCTTCGTATAATCTTTTTTCCAGCTCTAAGCGCTCAAAAGCCCGCTTAACCCGGATTTGCAGCTCTTCCAGGTTGATCGGCTTGAGCAGGTAATCGCTTGCGCCTAAGCGCACCGCCTGCACCGCGGTTTCGATGGAGGCGTGGCCGGTGAGCAGGATGGTGGCCATGTCTTTATTCAATTCCCGCACTTTTTCCAGCAGGTCGATCCCGCTGATGCCCTGCATAATCAAATCCGTTAAAACCAGGTCGAATTTTTGTTGCTGCAGCAGGGTAAGGGCGTCGGTTCCATTACTGCACAGGGTCACCATATAATTATCGTGTTCGAGCGCTTTTTTCAACATCAAACGGCTGGCGTAATCATCATCCACGACTAATATGTAATACTGTTTCATCGAACACTCCGTGTCAATGCTTCAAAAAATAGTTTCCGCGCCAATTTAATGCAATATGATTTTTGTAAATAAAAACTAAATCACAATCGAAAAATCTCTTAAAAAATGTGGAGCGCGCTGCCGCGAAGCGGTTCTTCTCCGAAGAAGCGCCTTCGGCATCGGAAGAGGAACGTTTTACCCCTTGGGGGCTTCGCCATAGAACTTCGATTTTCCAGGGGCAGTGCAACGCTAATGCTTTGCACGCCGGTTGAAACGCGCACATCAACCCTTAACGAGCATAACAACAGATTTTTGCGGCCTAATTCATCCCACGAGAGGATTTGGATTTAACCAGGGTAATCGAATTCCCCTTTTCGTTAAAATACACTTCGTCGATGATGTGGTGGATAAGCATAAACCCCCGCCCGTACGGTTTGGCGCTGGCCTGGAAAATCTGGTTGGTATCGGTGACATAGGGTTTCCAGTTGAAGCCGGCGCCTTCATCGGTGATGGTAAGGGAAAAGCAATTTTGATTATATAAAAAAGTAATCAAAACTTTGCGATTGGCGTAGTAAGGCTCGTTCAAGCGGGAAGCGCGGAGTTCTTCAAAAGCCTTGATTTTCTCGAAATCTCCCTCTTTCAGCGAAGAGGAAAGTTCCAGGTTGCCGTGCTCCACCGCGTTGAGCAGGGTTTCGGTAAAGGCCACGTAAAACTGGTGGAACCCATCTTTTTCGCAAAAACCGGTATTCCAGAGAAACCCCGCCAGGTACTCCGCCACCACCCCGGCGTCCAGTTGCCCGGTGGGAATGTCGAATTTGATGCTCATCGCATCGGTAAAGCGAAAAACCTGCTTGCGCTTTTGCGAGCCGGTGCGATACCGCAGCACCTTTTCCACCACCTTGCGAACCTCCCCCAGCTCGAAAGGCTTGGTCAGGTAATCATAAGCGCCGTTCTTGATGGCGGAGATTGCCGAATCCAGGGTTCTCAACCCGGTAATGATCACTACCGGCAGCTCCGGCCGGGTTTCGCGGATAATTTTCAGCAACTCGATGCCGGAAATCCCCGGCAGATCGATGTCGGTAATGACCAGGGAGATGCGCTGGTTATCGCTGCAAATCCGCAGCGCTTCTTCCGCGTTCTTTGCGGTATGAACCGGGTATGCCAAAGAATCGAAGTAATCGGAGAGCATTAACAGGATCGAAGGCTCATCATCGACGATCAGGATCGGGTTTTCCCTGGGATTCATTGGAGAGCAGCAGGATTATTTTTCAATCGGGAACAGTTGGTCTAATTTAATGGAACGGAAAAGCTCGAACAGATTATCGTTGATGCCTTTAACGCGCATTCGCTTTCCTTTGGAGACGACGTTTTTGTAGAAAATCAGGAATTTACCGATTCCCGAACTGGTAATAAAGGGCACGTGGGTAAGGTCGAAAACCGCTTCATTGAAATCGCGCTGGAGCAATTCCTGGAATTGGCTCTTCAACTCCTCGGCATGTTCATTATCCACCGCGCCGATGATCGCTACCCAAATCGCCTCTTCTTTTTGATCCAATCTAAATTCCATTTTAGATTCTCCTGAATTTTATCTTTATACAGAATGATTCATAGCCGTTGAACCGCTTCGGGGGACTTTTCCGGGTTCCCACCAAAGCGGTTCCCGGTTCACGGCAGCATTCGCGCCCTGATTTTGCACGCAAGCAAGGCTTTAACAACAGGTTTGGCAA
>CAZFVV010000012.1:69500-72688 GCA_964522165.1 uncultured Calditrichaceae bacterium | reverse complement strand
CCGAATGTCTTTATCGGGCATCCATACGCCTGAAACTCATAGATTCCCGATAGAAACGTTCGGGAATGACAAACAAAAAAGGGGTTAACAACTTAGTATTTAAACCACTACGCCTCGAACAAGCGATGCCCGCCAACCTCGATTTCAACCTTTCCGGAAGCGGGCGGTTTGGGTTTCGCTTTTTCTTCTTCTAAGTCGTACACTTTCAAGGATTCCTCGTTGGGAATGGCGGCGGTTTCTTCGCCTGCAAAGAATTCGCTATCCTCGCTCAACAGCTTTTCATTGAGCGCTTCCCGCTCCTGGATCTCTTTCTCCAGGAGTTGGATTTCCAGGCGGTTCTCCGCCGGTTTTTTCTTCAACTGCTCTAATTTCTCTTTTAGTTGCAGCAGAATTTCTTTATTCGCGGTGATGGCCTGGTAGCGCTCCTTCTGGCGTTTTTTGAATTCGTCGAACTTCTCGTTGTTTTTGGCCAGCTTATCTTCGATGTCGAACGCCTCTTGCAGGCGGCGTTTTTTAAGAAACAGGAATCCCAACAAGCCGGTTGCCAAAATGCCGATTGCCAGGCCGGTTTTTCCCCGGGCGATCAATACCACCAGGATGAGGATCAGGGCAATCGCCACCGGGATCAGCAATATCAGGGTTTCGTTACTCAGTCCCAGGAAATTCATTAGATATCCTCCTCATTATAGACCAGCCGCAAGCCTTCCTGAACCGGCGCGGCGGTTTCAACGGGCGCTTTTTGCTGCTCTTCCTCTTTTTCCAGCTTCGTTTTTTCTATCCAGTGGTCATCCTTTTTAAACCGACGAATGGTGTAGCTGCCCGCCAGCCCGAAAACCACCCCGGCTAAGGAAATCAGCCCGGTTTTCAAACTGTCCATCACTTTCAAGATCGTTTCCGCCTTCACCGGGTCGGAGTTTAAGTAACCCAGCACCCCGAACGTCACCCACATCAGGGTCACAAATCCTAACAATACCATGGAGTAGGTGAGAATGGTGAAGAGAAAATCCGGGAACCCGTTGGAGTTCTTCAAAAGCCATCCGCTCGGCTTACCCCTGAAATCGCTCATCTCCGCTCGGTTTACAAAATTGCTTCCGAAACCCCGGAAGAATTTTGCGGGGCGCCTTTCTTCGCCCGCTAAAAGGCAGTGTTCGAGTGTTACCGTGCTCAGGTGTTTTAGTGTTGTGGGTAGTGGTTACATTTTGACTGATAACGCCAGCGTGAGCCGGGCTTCGTCGTGAGCTCAGCCGAACGGCGTAGTTTGCCCCGCCTCCACGTATGCCAGACAGAAACCAGGCATCATAATTCAGTCGTTGGCTGAACAGGAGCAAACGGAGATAACAGAGATATTCTCAAAAACTCTGTTTCCTCTGTTTTCTCTTGTTCAAATTCATCAGTCAAAACTTAACCACTACCGTGTTTTGGTATTATGGTATTATCTCTACCGAAACCCTAAAACACCAAAACACCTGAACACATTACCCTAAGATATAGTTATCAATCCCATCCACGATTGCTCGCACCATCCTTTTCTGGTAGTCTTTGTCGTGTAGCAGGCGTAAATCTTCCGGGTTGGTCATGTAGCCCAATTCCAGGAGAACCGCCGGGGGCAGGGTTTTGTGAATCCAGGCCAGGCTGCGTCCCAGTTCCACGGTGGTGAGTTTACCCCCGTGCCGGGTCACGATTCCCTCCTTGTTCACCTGGTTGGCGATGGAATTGGCCAGGTCGCGCCCTTTGATGGATTCCCGGCTGTAAATCGCGTAAAATCCCCGCACGGATTCTTTGGCTACGTAGCGTCCGGCTTCGTTTTTGTACGCTGCGACGTTGCAATGAATGGAGATAATCGCATCGAATTTTGGGGAATTGGCGGCATGATGCTGGTTGATCAATTCGCAGCGGCTGAGTAAATCCGGTACGTTATCGTCCGATTTCCGGGTGGTCAATATGCGGTGGCCGCGTTTTTTCAGCAGCGAGTTCAACTGCAACGTAAAAACCAGGTTCAAATCTTTCTCCAGCACGTTGTTCCAGGCAGCGCCGCTGTCTCTGCCCCCGTGGCCGGCATCGCTACAAAAAACTGCCATTTGCCTTCCTCCTGGAATGATGAAATCGGTTTCCTGGAAGTGTTAAAGTGTTATGGTGTTTTAGTGTTTTGGTGATAACAGTAATATTAAAGAAAGACTTGAGCACCGGAACACTAAACACTTCCAAATACAACAATCTGGCCGCGTTGTATTGCCAGACTTTTAAAGGCTATAAGATAGGCGATTATTTAACCAGAAAAAATATTTTTTTTCGATAATATTGAGTTTTACAAAGAGTTAGAGATCAATTACCGGCGGATTTCCCCAGTTGGGCAGGGTCGGGAGCGGTGTTGCCCGGAAAACGCCCGCTAAACCCGTCGAAAGAAACGAAGGCCACCGCGCTCCCCCCGCGCGCCGCAAAGTATTTCTTCCAGAACGCTTCGATGGTTTGCTGGTCTTCCCGGGTGTAGATGCCGCCAGGCTCGACTAAGTAAATGTTCACTCCCGCAAAGGCGCGCTTTTCATGCTGCGCCGGAGGGGGTGGGACTGCCAGCACCGGCTCGTGTTTCAAATCGCCGATGACGATGAGCCATTTTTCTCTGGCCAGGTGAGGGTCGCCGGGGTCATTGATCCGCCGCCCGATTGCTTCTAAGGTGCCCAGGTAATCGCTGTATTTCCCGCCGGGCGCTTGCACCGCTTCCACTCGTTCCAGCCAGGCCTCCCGCTCGGCGGAGAGGGCATTCCAGCGCTCCAGCAGTTCCCCTTTCAATTCCGGGGGCAGTTTTTCTAACGGGGTCGAGGGCACATTTTCCGGCACTTTGGGCAGGCGGCGGTTGCTGGCAAACACCCGGTCGCCGGTTTCGGTAAAATCCGCGCTGATGCGGTAGCAAAACGCCCGGTCGCCCAATCCCAAAGATCGAATAATCTCTTCCCGCAGCACGTCTTTCGCTTCCTTACGCTGGCCCCGTTCCATGGAGAGGGTCTGGTCGATGACCAGGTAAACGTCGCGCAGGTACACTTCCTTGCCGGGGATGAATTCGGTCTCCGCCAGCTTGACGAAGGCGGTAAACGTGCCCACCACCCCGGCGGCGGCAAGCGCGCCAACAGTACTGAGGATCAAAAGGGTTTTTTTGACAGAAGACATAGCGCCTCGAGTGAACATTGAAGATT
>CAZFVV010000012.1:25627-69400 GCA_964522165.1 uncultured Calditrichaceae bacterium | reverse complement strand
ATCAAAAGGGTTTTTTTGACAGAAGACATAGCGCCTCGAGTGAACATTGAAGATTGAAAATTGAAGATTAATTTGACAATGTTCAATTAGGATTTTTGACAGGATTCACAGGATCAGACAGGATTATTTATTTTACTTTTGATCGTTCTTTTGAACAGAATCCAGTCAATCCTGTTCATCTTGTCTAAATTTTTTGAAATTTAACATCGTCGAGTTAATCAGGTTTTCCCGGATTGGCCGGGGAAGGTTCTCCCGGTTGCGCGGCGGGCTTTTCGCCCCGGTGGGGGAACGCCCGGAAGAGGGTGCAAATTACCCGGAAGATTTTCGCCAGCGCTGCCGGGGGCCCCAAAAGAAACAGGTGAAAGAGCAGCCAGCCGAGAAAGTCCTTGCCTAACCGGGCGGCCCAGTAAAATCCTAAGGTTTCGATGCCGGCGATGAAAAACGCCGCCGCGCCCATGGCCGCGGGAATGCGGATGTTGCCCGGTTCTACCTGCGCCAGGTACAGTTCCAGGTAGAGCAGCGCCTGCACTCCCCAGAGCGAGAATGTTACCAGCAGCACCGTCACCGGCAGGGCGTAATTCAGAAAGTAATCGAAAATCCGGTTGATGAGCTGCCCTTCCCGGTGGCTGATAAATTCCACGCTGAGGTGCATGATTACCCCCGCCAGGCCGATGAAAACGATCAGTAGCAGCGCCAGGCTCTCGCTCTTTTCCGGGGATAATTTCAAAACCCGTTCCAGCACGTGGGTATAAATGGGAAAGTATCCCACGATGGCAAAGATCCCCAGGGCTAAGATCAGCACCCCGAAGGTGGAAGGGATGACCTGCGGTTTGGGCATTTCCGCAAACTGCGCCCCTAAGTAGCGACTGAGCTGCTCCAGCACCTCGGCGAGTTTTTCGGCGACCTGCGACACGGTTTTGAAGTAATATTCCATGGCCGCGAATAGCGCCAGCAAAATGATGATCCACAGCAAGTTCGAGAATCCTCCTGCAATAATAGAAGTGGATAATGGAGAAACCGGGCGCACCTGCACCACCGGGGAGGTCGCCAGGGCGTACCAGTGCAATTCCCGGTCGCTCAGCGCCGCAGCCGGCAAATCTCCCCGCGCGGCAATGGCGATCAGGTCGTAAACGGCGCTTTTGGCGAACGCTTCCTGCGGATTTTCCCCTCGCCGAGCTTCTCCCGCTTCCCAATTTCCGGAATCGAACGGAAAATAGGCCCGGGGAACGTCCCAGCGCCGCTGGTTGATAAACGCCGGGCCGCTGAAGTGCCAATTCTCCGCCCCCTTGCTGCGCACCCCCACCCAGATGAGCGCTCCTTCGGGCAAGCGGTTGATTTCGCCCTCCACCGCGGCGTTGCCGCGAATATCCGCCTCGGTGTGGGGATTCCCGGCGTTTTTTCCCCCAACTTCGGTAATGCGCAGCATCAACCGGGAAGGTTCCCGGTAAAGGGGATGTTTCTCCTCCACAACCACGGGGTCGGAAATTGCCAGGGCGTTGGCGCGCCAGGCCGCGTAGTCGATCAATCCCGGCTGAAGATTCTGTGTGCTCACCAGCGCGGTGAGGCGGAAGCGGGAAACGTTCAATTCCCGGAAGCGTTCCCCGGCCACGAAGGGCAGCCGCCACTCCCCGCCGTCCGGGAGCGCAATCGCCCGGCCGTGAACCTCCCAGAGCGGGCTGCCGATGGGATTCACCAGCACCCACACCGAACCGCCCTGGGGCAGTTGGGTAACTTCGCCGCCGATCTGGATCACCTCCCCTAAGCTGTCGATCGGCAGCGGCTCTCCGGCGAAAGCATTTGCCTCCGGCAGCAGGGAGAGGGTATCCCCTAAGGTCTGGATGAAGTGCATCCGGATTTCCGGGGAGGGAAGGCCGATCACCGGGGCGTGGGGTTTTACGGAAACTTCCACGGCCTCGCTGGCGCTGATTTTCGCTTCCCACCAGTCGCGATATGGCAGAGAGCCACCGGGGAGCGCCCGGCGGGTGATAATGGCGGACATTTGAAAGCGCAGCCACTGCGGTTCCCCGGGATCGGCGATGTTCACGTCGCGGATTTCCCATTTCACCCCGTTCAACACCGCCGGCCCGAAGATTCGCCAGCGATCCGCGGCCGCGGAGCGGATGACTAAGTAGATCAGCGGTTTTTCCGCGGGAGCGGTTCCGGCCTCGCTGTGATTGCCGGAACCGGAGAGGTTGAGCGCCCCGCCCGGCCATTCGAACGTGCCCGCCGCCGCCGCGACCGGCGCAACCACCAGCGGCTCGGTGGGCGACACGGTCAGGTGGTCGATGGTGGACAGCCAGATCGCCGGCTCGGTTACCTCTGGCAAAGCGGGGTAGGGGAGGATCAGGCGCCGCCGCACGGTGAGGTACACCGGGTCGGAGACCGCCACGGCGCGGGATTGCCACTCCTCCGCGCTGAGCGGGCGCTGGCCGGGCAGGTCCTTCACCACCGCGGCCCGCAGGGTGAAACGCTGCCCCTGGTGAGCGCCCTCGCCGAAGCGCACCCCATGAATTACCCACGATCCGTTGCCTTCCGGCTGCGCGGGCCCGTAGGGCCACCACTTTCCGGCGCTGCGGTCGTGAACGAAGACCCGGATGGAGAGGTTGGATTGCGCCTCCTCCCCGGGCAGGGGGAGAATATCCCAGTCCGCCAGCCCCCATACTTCAACGCGCACGTCCTCCCCGGCGGCTTCATCGAACGATTCGACAGCGAGGTAATTGCGGTCGATCCGCTCGCTTTCCGGGCTGAGGTACTCGCCGGCCACCCAGCGGATCGCCACGGAAATATTCTCCGCTTCGCCGCGCGGGAGCGGTTGCGCCTGGGAAGATTCCCCGGAAAACTCCCCCGCCGGGAGCGTTTCTTCCTGGCACAGCCCCGCAAGGCTGAAGGCGGCTATCAACGCGATTGGCCAAATGAATCTATCTCTCATAGATGAAAACCCCCATAATCAGGGCGCATAGCGCAGAGTGCATAGAGCAGAGTGCATGGCGCATGGAGCAGAGACTATAAAACGCTATGCTCTATTTACCATGCACTTTGCGCTCTGCGCCGTTATTCTGTGAGCCGCACGTGCACCCGCTCCGAGGCGGCGCGCACGCTTTGCTGTTCTTGCAGCGCCAAATCCTCAATTTTGATTTTGGAGAGCACCGCAATTAAGATCAACTGCTCCCCGGAATTCCCCAGCGCCAGGGGCGGCAGCGCCCAACTGTGTTTGTTCTTCAACGCCGCCTGGCCTAACAGCTCCCAGGAATCATCCTCCCGGGGGCGCATTTTTAAGATCCACACCTTGTCATCCGCCTCCGGGGGGCGGCCGGAAATGCTCCCTTCGATCCCGGAGATGCGGTACACCTGGAGCTCCCGGCCGGGCGCCGCTTTCTGGCGGTCGATTGCTTCGATGGCCACCCGCAGCGGGGGTTCATCGGAAAGCACCAGGTGAACCGGGGGAGAAAATGCGACGTTCTCCTCAATTTCCTGGGGATTCAGGGATTGCCCGGCGCTGGCCGCGACCACGGCTAACAGCTTCAAATAATCGCCGGTAACGCCTAACAAGCGGGGCGACAGTTCCCAATAGCGTTCGCTTTTCAGGGAGGCTTTCCCCAGCACCCGCCAGGGACGGTCGGCAAAATCATCCGTGGCCAGCAGCCACACCGCTTCGTCTTTTCCTAAAGGGCGCCCCTGCAAGGTTCCCTTCACCCCGCTGCGGGGATTGACCCGCCAGCGCAGCTTGCCGTCCACTAAATTGTCATTGATGGAGAGAATTTTAACCTCTAAGGCGTTTTTTGCCATCGGCGTTTCGACCCGGGAGACCCGGATGGCCGGGGTAGCCGCAATGACCCGGGTTTGCAGGTAGGCACGCCACTCCGGGAGAGAGATAGCCCGTCCCCGGGGCAATTCTTCCCGGGCAATCACGGCAAAGAGGATGAATTCGCTCTCGGTTTCGAAATCTCTGGCGCCGAAATCCACTTTCGCGCTCCAGCGGCCATCCCGCACCAGCGGTTCGTCTTCGCTGACCCAGTGCTCCTGCCGGCTGAGCGGCTGCACCACCACCCGCAGCAGGCCGGGAGAGGGCTTGCGCACTTCCCCGGTGAGCAGCGCCTGCAAACCGGCCTCGTGGCGGGCGGCGGGGCGGATGGCCTGCCCGTCAATGGCCTCGATGCGGACGCGGGGAATGATGAGCAGCAGGGAAGGGGTTTTGGGGTTACGCTGCAATAGCACCGGGTTGGAAACCGCCTTGCTGAGGTGCAGCAGGGAGTAGTAATCGATGACGCCCTCCGGGGCGGGGCGTTCTTTTCCGGTTGCGAAGGCGAGCAGTTCCAGGGTTTTGTTCGCGTCGAAATCGCTGCCCAGGGCAACCCCGTTGAATTTCCATTGGGTTGTTTTTGGGGGTAGGGGAGAGAAGTTCAGGCTCTGGGGGTGAATCCACCAGGTATCCTCGCCCTGCCGCCGCCAGGCGAGTCGAAGCAGAATTGCCGCGGTATCCGATGCAGAAAACGCCAGGGTCCCGTAAATATCCTCGTTCGCGTTTACCCGGATTCCCGGCCTGTCCACCAGGGAATCGCCGACCCCGACAATGCGAACCTCCGGCTGGGCGGGCAGCGAAACGCACCAGGCCAGCAGCGTAAAGCAAAACCAGGATGCCGCGAGCAGGGGTGCTGGGGAAAAACCCAAATTTTGAAGGACCCGGTGGAAATTCATTTGCAACCGATCATTGGATTCGGAGGTGCAGCGGTGCTTAACATCCCCCCCTTTCCCCCATCAAAGGGGGGGAAATCAAGGGCAAATAGGTAGTTCCCCCCTTTGAAGGGGGGACAGGGGGGATGTCATAAACTGATTTTACGATAAGTCCTATACCGTGCTTCCAACCCTTAATTGGCATTATTACTCCACCCCTTCCCCCTCGGCCGGATTGGGTAAGGGCTAAAGATAGCGCCCCCCGCCGGGGCTTATCCTTCCGGCATCACGATTTTTGAATCAGGTTTTTTGAAGCAGCCCGGCGGTGACATCTTTTGACAACCCTTTACCCGCGCATGACATCTTTGATATATCCCCCCCGTAAACTTCAAGCGGATGAGAAACAAGAGGCAGGAAACAAGAGACAGGAAACAAGAGGCAGGAAACAGGAACCAATCTTCAATGTTCAATCTTCAATCCCGCAGGAGGATGCCATGAAAACCTTATCGTTACTCTTCGTCGCGCTGCTGAGTGTTGGGCTGGCGGCGCAAAGCGCGGAAAACCTGAAGAACGCGCCCAAAAATTATGAAAAAGCGCTCAAATCCGGCAACGCCGGGATGGTGGAATCGGCGATCTTCCATTCCCTCAAATTCATGCTTTTTTATCCCCAGGAGGACGTGGCAAAACTGAAAAAGCAAATCACTCGCCTGGTAAAGGAAGGCGAAACCCGGAACATCCGTTACAAAGCTTACCTGGCCTCGCAATTCCTGAACAACCCGGATTTGCTGGCGACGATTGAAAAAGAGGATTACAAAGACGCCGACCGGTTCTTCAAAATGTTAGGGGATACCTTGCAGGAGAGCGTGCTGGTCTCGAAGTAAAGGGTGTTCTGGTGTTATAGTGTTTTAGTGTTCCGGAGCGCAGCGACGATACCACAAAAGCACCCGAACAGCGCTTCTCGAATTCAAAACAGTTCCAACTGCGTCGGGCGGATCAGTTCCCGGAAGGATATTCCTAACAGCCCTAACAGGGAATCCGCAATCGGGCGAAGCTGTCTTTCGATGTAATGCGAATAGTCGATGTTGCGGGGATGGCGCTCGATGGGAACCGGGCCGTCCCGGGTGACTAAGTAGCGCACTTCCCGCCCGGGCTTCTTCATCATCCGCGCGGCGCGCACCTGGGGAGAGATGTTCTTGGTGTATTCATCGGCGTCCTTGCGCAGGCGCTTGCGATAGACCAACTGCTCATCCAGCCGCCCGGCCAGCAGGGAATCGGTCAGGCCGCGAATCCAGTTGCGGTATTCCAGGCCGTTGAGCACCCGCCAGTACAATTCATGCTGAAATTGTTTTGCCAGGGGGGTCCAATCGGAGCGCACGAATTCCATCCCCACGAATTCCAAAACCGGTTTCCCGCCCGCCAGCAGCAGCCCGGCGTAGCGTTTGCGCGCCCCGCCGCCGGTCGCCCGCCCGATCGGCAGCACGAATTTGTGGTAATATTTCTCGAATTCCATCTCCAGGTACGAAACCACTCCCATTTTTTGCAATTCCTCCCGCCAGTAGCGGTTCAATAACGCCGCCAGCTCTCGCCCTTTTTCCTCCGCCCATTCAACGTCCGCTTGCAGTTGGCTCCCCTGGTGATTGCGGTTTGCTTCCCCGGGGGTTGTCCCTTCGGGGGATTTTGCTTCTTCGTTCATTTTCAACTGCACGAACACGGAATCGGTGTCCCCATACAACACCGGGTAGCCCTGCGCCTCCAAAAACGCTTTGCACCCCTTTAGCAGCCACTGCCCGGTGCCGGTAATGGCCGAGGGCAAATCCGGGTGGTAGAACCGGCAGCCGAAGGACCCCATCACCCCGTAAAAACTGTTCATCAGGATTTTGATGGCCTGGGAGAGATGCGCGTCCCCCGCGCGGCGGGCTTCGGCGCGCTGCATCATCAGCCGGTCGATGAATTCCGGCAAAATGTGCTCGCCGGCGGAGAAGCGGTAACCGTTGGGCGTGGTAAGGGGATCGATATCCGCCCGCAGGCGCGAGAGCGGATCGATTTTGAATGACTGGATGATGGAGGGGTAGAGGCTCTTGAAATCCAGCACCGCCACGTGCTGGTAAATTCCCGGAACCGGTTCCATCACGTAGCCGCCGGCGGCGTGCTCCAGCCCGGTGATGTCATCGGCGTTGGGCGCCACAAACCCCTTGCGGTGCAGGCGCGGCAGCATATAGTGGTCGAACGCGGCCACGGACATGCCCACCTGGTTGAGCAGCAAACCGGAAATCTGCGAGCGTCGCACCATCAGCTCCAGCAGGCCGGTCTTGCGGACAATTTCGCTCACCAGCAAACAGTCCTGCAAGTTATAGCGCGCCAATTCCGCTTTGTCCTCCCGGAACAGGCGCTCGATTTCGGCGATCTTTTCATCTTCCGAGGAGATAGTCTTTCCGCGGCCTAAAAGCGCTTGCGCCACGGTCTCCAGCCGGTAATCTTCGAAGCTGTAAAAGGACATTCGCAGGGTTTGAGAGACGTCGATCACCACCCGCCCGGAAATCTCCGCCACGTAGCCGACGCGCTCCCGTTTCGCCAGGGTGATGGGGCGTTCGTTGCGCGCCAGGGGAAAGGGCATTCCCCATTCCCGGCTCTTGCGCTCCAGGAAGGCGAGGTCGAAGCCGATCACGTTCCAGCCGATGAGAATGTCCGGGTCCGCCTCCTGAAACCAGCGCAGGAACGCTTCCAGCATCTTTTGTTCCGTAGGATGAAAGGAGATGAATTCCGCCGCGGCGCCCGGGGATTCGCCGAGCATAAACACGCGCTGCTGCTCTTCTACATTCTTTCCGGTTAAGTGAACCGCGATGGAATACAATCGGTCGCTCTCCACCCCGGTTTCGATATCAAAGGAGAGAATGGTGAATTCCGGGGTTACTTCACAGGGGGTGAGCCGGGGATTGCGGAAGGTAGTCAGCCGCCCGCTTTGCCGGGCTTCCCCCTGCACCGTGGCCTGGGCGTTGATGAAGCGCTCCATCAAATAGCGGCGCTCCGGCTTCAGGTCCGCCTCGTAGGTGGGAACGTTGCGCGTCTTGTCGAGGACTCCTTCGGAGAGGGTTTTGGCCGCGGCGCGCAGGGCCTTCTG
This sequence comes from uncultured Calditrichaceae bacterium, assembly GCA_964522165.1. Lineage (GTDB taxonomy): Bacteria > Calditrichota > Calditrichia > RBG-13-44-9 > J075 > JABWBP01. Next base: position 61,611 of record CAZFVV010000012.1, on the reverse strand, counting down.
GGTGGGAAAATAGAGCGCGTCCACCTCCTCCCCGGCAAAGTTGCGCAATGCCACCGCTCTTCGCTCCGACGGGCGCACGCCCGGCGGCAGAACCGCGGCGCGGGGAACGAAAAACAGCGGTTTCTGGCGGTCGATGACGATCTCCACCCGACCATGTTCCTTCGAGACGCCGTAATAGCGCAGCAGGTGGAGACCCTGGGGATGCTCGCGGCTGCGCGGGAGGTCCTGCCACTCCCCGGTGAGGATGAAAACGTCGGTTTTTAGCATCATTCCCTTGTGTGCACCTCAAAATGGATTCCCTGGTTGCACAGCAATTATGCAGCCGTCCCCGAAGGGGCGGGCAGTGCTCAGCTATCAGCGATTATCCCACATGATAGCCGTTAGCTAATAGCTGAATGCTGATAGCCGAAAGCCGACGGCTAAGAGCCACGCGACGCTAAAATAATTCTTGCTTTGCCGGGGAGCAAGAAATGTGCTAAAAAATGTTGAAAAACATGACCAATGTCATGGTTTTTGACAAATTACTATACTAAATTAGTTCGGTTTTGCTGAAGAGTTGTGTTGAAAATAAGGAATAATTTCTTGCGGGAGCAGGAAATGCACTCAACGCAGATGCTTACCGTTTTTTCATGCATTTTTCATTCTTCGATTAATTCCCCAAATGATCATCTCTGACCAGGAGGTGTGCTGGATGGAAAAACTGTTTTACCGGCGGCGCGTTGCCCCGGCGCAGTACCCACATTTTTCGGGGAGGTTATCACAATTACCTTTTCATTTAACTCTTTAACTAAAGGAGTTTGAGTCATGAAGAAGTTTTACCTTCTCGCGCTGGCGCTTTTTGCGCTCAGCAGCCTCGCCTTTGCCCAGCTTACCCCCATCGAGCAATTGGGCAAGAAGATCTACTTCGACAAGATTGCCAGCCCGGATCGGCAGTCCTGTGCAGACTGCCATGCCGGGGATGTTGGCTGGACGGGTCCCATTCCTTCTATAAATAAAAAAGGAGCGGTGTATCCGGGAGCGGTTCCGCAACGGTTTGGTAACCGCAAGCCGCCCAGTGCAGGATATGCCACGCTAAGCCCGATTTTCAACTATGATCCGGGCGAAGATTTGTTCTATGGCGGTAACTTCTGGGATGGCCGGGCAACCGGCTGGCACCTGGGAAGCCCGGCCGCGGAACAAGCCCTGGGACCTTTCTTGAACCCGGTAGAACAGAACGTTCCTTCTAAAGAAGCTGTTTTACAACAAATAGCTACTTCCCAATACGCCGGTTTATGGGAAGTTGTCTGGGGTGCTCCGATTAATTTTAATGACATAGAAGGGGAATACGATCGCGTGGGCCTGGCCGTAGCCGCTTTTGAAGGTTCAGTGGAAGTGAACCAGTTTACTTCAAAATATGATTACGTTTTGGCAGGACTGGCGACATTTACACCGCTGGAGGCAGAAGGCTTGGCTCTCTTTGAAGGCCAGGGACAATGCGCTGCTTGCCACGTTCCGCCGGAATTCACCGATAATACCTTCGATAATTTAGGGATTCCTAAAAACCCGGATAATCCATTTTATAATATGGACGAGGTATTTATCAACGGCATTCCGATCAACCCGCTCGGCGCGAACTGGATCGATTATGGCCTGGGAGATTTTCTCAGGGGTTTGGTAACGGATGAGTCCTGGCGAACTCTTCCCAATGTACCTGCGGATATGCTCGCCCTTACCCCTGCTGCACTGACTGAGAAGGCAGAAGCAAGTGACGGTAAACACAGAGTTCCGACCCTGAGAAACGTGGACAAACGGAAGGGCAACGGATTTACCAAGGCGTACGGGCACAATGGTTACTTCAAATCCCTGGAAGAGATCACCCATTTCTACAATACCCGCGACGTGGAACCTTGGCCGGCCCCGGAAGTGCCCGACAATATCAATTCCGATGAATTGGGTAACCTGGAATTAACCGCTGACCAGGAAAAAGCCATCGTGGCTTTCATGAAAACTCTTTCGGATGGATACAAACTGCCGAAACCCAAGAACGCTCCGCTGGCGAGCACGACGTTAGCAGTCGTGGGCGCCAACCCCTTCAACCCTTCCACCCGCTTCAGCTATACCCTGCCGGAAGCAGGGACGGTGCGGATGGACGTATTCAATATCATCGGGCAGAAGGTAGCCACCCTGGTGAACGGCCCGCAGGCGGCCGGCGAATACCAGGTTGACTTCTCGGCCAATAATTTGCCCAGCGGCATCTACCTGGTGCGGTTGGAAAGCGGCAGAGAAGTGCTGACCGCGAAAGTCACTCTGATCAAATGAGAGGATCTGTCCGCAGGACTTAACCTTTTCCAGCATATCTAACCCTCCCGGGGGTTCCGAACCTCCGGGAGGTTATTCACCAGAAAACAAAACGCGCCGGATGAGCGATCCTCATCCGGCGCGTTTTTTATGGACTGCGTTGGAAATAATCATTCCATATCAAAAAAAGAAGTGAAACCTTTCGCTTCCAAACCTTCCCTTAATATCTTGTCGCTTGTCCAGAGTAAACCATCTAATTCAATGGTTATGGATAGATGTGGGGTATCTTTCTCGTCGATATCTTTACACAGGTCATAGGCTTTTTGCCGGCTTTCGTCGGTCACAGAATCCTCATCAAAAAAGTTTATTCTTTTCAGAAAACCGTAGAGAAGCTCTAAAATCTCGTCTTCTTCTAACAAAGAATATTTCTGAATCTTTTCCTTGTGTTTGAATAATTCGACGATCACAAACTTACAGGAATAGAAAATGGCATTTCTTTCTGTTAGCAGGGCATCTCTGAATTTTTTACTTTTTCCCAATAAGGCAGAGAATAGAATGTTGGTATCGACAATGACGGTTTTCAACCCTTAATCCCTTTAAGGAATTTTTTCTTGTTCTTTTGCCACCAATCCTGCTTAATTTTCTCGGATAGCTCCCAGGCCTGCTGCTCTGTTAGCTGGCTTTTCTCCATGATTGCCTCTATCCGCAATCGTTCCAGAAATTCCTGAACATAAGCAGAAGACATAAGTTGCTTCGGGAATTTTAAAATAGCCTTATCATCTTCGAAGGTAATTTGAACCATTTGGCGCCACCATAATTTGATTTAAGTTACACGCTAAATTTAGAGCGTTCACAGACTAATTCAAGCCTTATTTTTATGAGATGTGAGCTTTAATGGCAAAAAAATCTATCCCCGAATTAATCTGCGGGTAATTTTACGCATAGTAATGCGTATAATCCCACCTATGGCAGAATTATACGCAGATTCCCTTACGACGGGAGAAACTACCGCCGCACTGAATGCAGCTTTGTGTTTTCCCGGCTCAAAGGAGGAGGCGCCTGCCCGTCCCGGAATCAATCCTCGGCAGGATACATCTCCGCGATCTTCGCTTTGTACACCTCCGCCACCACGTTCCGTTTTACCTTCATGGTGGGGGTGAGCATCCCGTTATCGATGGTAAATTCCGGCACGATGGTCACTTTTTTCACCGACTCGTAGGAGGCGAATTCTTTATTCTTTTCGGCCACTTCCGAATCGATCAGGCGCTGAATTTGGGGATCCTTCATTAGGTCTTCCAGGCTGCTGAAGGTGATATTGTTGGCCTGGGCGTATGTTTTGACGTTCTCCGCATCTAAGGTGATCAGCGCGGTGAGGTACTTCTGGCGGTCGCCGATGACGCAGGCCTGGTTGATATATTTGGAATTGGCCAGGGTTCCTTCGATGGCGGAGGGAGCAATGTTTTTCCCCCCCGAGGTGATGATCAGGTCCTTCTTGCGCCCGGTTACCCTCAGGAAATTCTCCGCGTCGATCTCGCCTAAGTCGCCGGTGTGCAGCCAGCCGTCCGCGGTGAGCACCTCGGCGGTCTCCTGGGGCATTTTATAGTAGCCTTTCATGACGTTGCGCCCGCGATAGAGAATTTCCCCGTCCTCGCCGATTTTCTGTTCGATTCCCGGCCCGGGAAGCCCTACCCAGCCGAAACGGTAGTTTTCATAGCGATTCACATTGGTAAAGGAGGTGTTCTCGGTCATCCCGATGCCTTCCACAATCAGTATGCCGGCGGCGTGAAAGAATTTGCCGATCTGCGGGCTGAGCGGCGCCGCCCCGCTGACGCACCAGCGCACCCGCCCCCCCAGCGCGGCTTGAATCTTGCTGAATACTATTTTGGTCGCCAGGGCATACTCTATCCCCAGGAGCAGCGGAATCGATTTTTTGCTCAATTTCAGATCGCTGACCTCGTCGCCCACCTTACAGGCCCATTGGAAAATTTTCAACGCCAAACCGCCTTTAGCCTCCGCCCCGCCTAACACTTTGGCGTACACCTTCTCGTACACCCGCGGCACGCTGGCAAACCAGTGCGGTTTGACGATTTTGATATCCTCTACAATGGTATCCATACTGCGGGTAATAGCAGTGGGAGCGCCGACCAGCAGGGTTGCATAAACGCAGATGCGCGCGAATACGTGCGCCAGGGGCAGGAACAGGAAGGTCTCTTCATTCTCGCGCACGTCTAAGCTGATCCGGGCGGATTGGGCGGTGAAAGTGATATTATCGTGGGTGAGCATGGCCCCCTTGGGAATGCCGGTGGTTCCGGAGGTATAGACGATGCCGGCGACGTCGTACGGTCCAACCTCTTTGGCGCGCTGCTCAAACTCGCTGTCGGGCAGATCTTTCCCTAATTCCAGGAATTTGTCGAAGGAAATTATCCATTCATCGCCGGCGTAATTGCCGCGGAAGAGAATCACCTTGCGGATTTGGGGGATCTGTTTGCGGATCTCTAACACCTTCTGAAGCTGGATCTGGTCTTCTACAAAGAGCACCACCGCGTCGGAATGGTTGACGATATAAGCAATATCCTTGGGCAGGAGGGTCTGGTAAATCCCGACCGTGCTGCCCCCGATACTCATGGCGGCAAAATCGCACAGAATCCAGGGGTAGCAGGTGTAGCTGAGGATGTTCACCTTGTCGTCTTTTTTGATTCCCAGGGCGATCAGGCTTTTGGCAGCCTGTTTCAACTGTTCATAAAGCTGGCCCCAGGTAACGCCTTCCAGCCGCCCCGCTTCCGGGAACCATTGATAGGCTATCCGGTGGGCGTTGCGGTCCACCGTCTCTTTGAGCATTTGATGCACGTTTTGATAGTTTTTGAGTTCCATATTTTTCTCCCCTGAATAAAGAGGTTAATCGTGGATGTTCGACCTCGCCTTGAAAGGCACACCAGAGTTTACGAGTTAAGAGAATCATTCGCAATAGGGAAGAGGAGGAAAATTGGTGGGAATCGGCGTTCTCACGCCCGGAAAAAAATCCGAAGTTTCCGGCGCGACTGCCGGATGCGCCGCACCCGCAAATTCGCCGGAATCGTAAAAACCTCTTGACAAATCTTTTCAAAATGGTAATGTTTACCTGATAATTCACTTGACGAAGGGACGAATATCTTGAAAATCCCCAAGGAATGGCTCTCCCCGGTAATATGGGGAATTCCCCTCGCTGTGCTGCTGGTTGATGCGGCGGTGCGGGGGAAAGTCTTTGTGCAGTGGAGTTTGCCGGAATGGGCCGTTTACCTCTTCAGCGCAGCCGTGGGGCTGCTATTCTGGTTCCTGTTTTTCCACCTGGGGGTCTTGCTGTTCAAATCCGGCCGCGCCATTACCGCCCTTGCGGTGCTGCTGGTTTTTCTGGCCGAGATATGTGCTTTAATCATTTCATACGGATTTTACCAGTATTTCCGCGGTATCCCGAACTATTTTGTGGGAGAATTCATCCTCCAGGAACCGAAAGATTTTTATTCCGGCGTCACCGGCACGGTAACAGCCTGGCATTTCAGCGCCCTGGCGTTGCTCACTGTGGGGCTATCCGGCTTGTGGATTCGGCAGGTCAAAAATTTTTCCGGTTTCGCGCTCTCGCTCCGCCAACTCGGCGCCGGTCTTTTGCTGTTCGCAATCAGCGGCGCCGGGATACTTAAAGCGGTGCGGGTGTACGACCAGGCGGCCATGCCGGACTTGAACACCATTTTCCTCAGCAGCCATTTAGTGGTCAATAATCTTATCCTGAAGAAGCAGGTGGAGGGCGGCGGGCTGCGGGAATCCCGGCGGATTTCCCTGCCCCGGGCGGAAGCGGCCGTTCCCCTCAATATTTTATTGATTTTGAACGAGAGCCTTCGCCGGGCCAGCTTGCACCCATTCGGCTACCCGGAGGACACCACACCGTTTATAAGCCGCTTCATCCGCGAACACCCGGAAGAGGTGTTCGTGTTCAAAAGAGCGTATTCCAATTCCACCTTCACCATGCTCTCGGTTCCTTCGCTGGCGACCGGGGTGTCGCCTTTGCAACCCGGGGAGACGCTCCACCGAATGCCGCTCCTGTTCGATTACGGAAAATGCCTGGATTATCGCACCTTTTTTATTTCCTCTCAGACCTTAGAATGGCGGAATATCGGGCAGTTTTTCAATACCCCCAACATCGATTTTTTGTGGAATAAAGACGCGGCGGAAGCGCCGCGGGTGCACGATATCGGCACTGATGATCGTTTTGTGGCCGAGCAGTGGAAAGCGTTTGCCGCGCGGTCAGAGGGGGAGCGGTTTTTAGGGGTGTTGCAAACTTACGCAAACCATTATCCCTACTTTGCCCCTAAAAAAACGTTCAACCTGTTGAAACGCTACCACCAGTCCATCGGCTATCTCGATTCGGTGATAGCGAAGATTTTTCAAACCCTGGAAGAGGAAGGCTTCCTGGAAAACACCGTGGTGATTTTCACTTCCGATCACGGGGAAGCGTTCAACGAGCACGGCTATTATGGGCATTTGCGAACCTATTACGAGGAAGAAAGCGGCATTCCTTTATGGATGTACGTGCCCCGGCAAATCCAGGCATATTATGGCGACAAGATTGCCCACCTGCGTGAAAATACGGAAAAGAATGTTTCAAATTTGGACCTGGTTCCGACCCTCATCGACCTTCTGAACCTGCAAAACCTGCCGGAAGAGATCACCCAAAATCTTCCCGGCGCCAGCCTGCTCTCCCCGCTAGATCCCGATCGCTCCATTTACATGCTCAATAACAACGAGGTAACCCGGTACCGCATTTTTTTGAGTATCGGGGTATTGAAAGGGGATTATAAATACCTGTTCATCCGCGACGGGGAAGGACCGCGGGAGGAACTGTACAATTTGGCCCTCGACCCCGGCGAAAAAATCAATATCATTGCCCGCAACCGGGAAAAAGTTGAGGAAATTTACCGGGAATTGGATATCTATGATGCGCCCCCGAAAATTCTCCATACCTCCCGGAGAGGCGTCAAAGTTCAGTTTTAGGTAAGCAGCGATGTGCTTCCGAAGCGCGGCGCAGGTTACACGCAGCTAAATGCGGTTGTGTTTGAAGGGATTTTTTTGTACACTTGCAAGCCCTGTTTCTAAACCTTCGCAAGGGTACAAAGATTGTTGACCATAGAGGTTATAAATGCCCAGACCCTTATCGGAACATAACTTCAAGTTATACCTTCGCATCATCTCTTATTTAAAACCCTACTACAAAGAGCTGATCCTGGTAGTGATTTGCAATTTCGGTTACATCGTCACCAGCGCCCTTTCGGTATGGATGATCGCCCCGGTGATTACCACCCTGTTCGACAGCGCGGGAGCCGGGGGAACCGCGCAGCAGCCCCTGCCGGGCCTCCCGGACGCCAGTTTCCTGAACCTGAACGCCTGGCTGAAGGCGAAAATTCAGGCCCTGCTTCCTGCCGGGGACCCCCTCTCCACCCTGAAATGGCTCTGCCTGGTTATTTTCGTGATATTTTTGTTGAAAAATCTCATGGCCTTCCTGGAATTCTTCTGGATGACCTACGTGGAGCAGCGGGTGGTGCGCGACCTGCGCGAGGAGCTGTACGAGCGCATCATCAACCAGTCGATGAGTTTTTTCCACAAGCACAACACCGGGGGATTGATTTCCAATATCACCAACGACATCAACGCCGTGAACGTGGCGGTGAACCGCAGCTTTACCAAGATCATTCGCGATCCGATCATGATCGGCATCTACCTGGCGCTGCTCTTCAGCATCAGTTGGAAGCTGGCCTTGCTGGCCATTACCATCCTGCCCCTCAGCATCACCCTGATCCGCAAAGTGGGCAACAGCCTGAAGCGCCGCAGCACCCGGGTGCAGGAGCGGTTGTCGGACATGACCAGCGTGCTGCAGGAGACCATCTCCGGCATCAAGGTGGTGAAGGCGTTTGCCATGGAACGCTATGAAAACGACAAATTCCGCAAGAAAACCCGGGAGCATTTCCGGGCGGTTGTAAAGCAAATCCGTATGCACCGGCTCTCCAGCCCGGTCTCCGAAACCATGGGCGTGGGGGTTATGATCGGGGTGATCTGGTACGGCGGCAACCTGATCCTGCACGGCCAGAGCCTGCACCCGGAAGATTTCATGCGCTTTATGATCATTTTATTCTCCATTCTCGATCCCATCAAAAGCTTAGGAGAGGTGAACAACAACATCCAGATCGCCCTGGCTTCCGGGCAGCGCATCTTCGGGATTCTCGACCAGGAAAATCCCATCCGCGAGAAACCCGGGGCCGTGGTGAAACGCACTTTCGACGCGGCCATTGAGTACGATGACGTTTTCTTCCGCTATAATCCCGGCAGCGAGCTGGTATTGAAAGGCGTTAACCTGCGGGTAACCAAACACGAGAAGATCGCTTTTGTGGGCAGCAGCGGGGCGGGAAAGACCACCCTGGTGAATTTGCTGCCCCGTTTTTACGACGTTAGCGGCGGCGCGATCCGCATCGACGGGATCGACGTGCGCGATATGACCCTGGACAGCCTGCGGGGATTGATGGGCATCGTTACCCAGGAGGTCATCCTCTTCGACGATACCGTGGCGAATAATATCGCCTACGGATTGGAGCGGTATTCCATGGAGGAGATCGAACGCGCTGCAAAATTGGCCAACGCTTACGATTTCATCACCGAGCTGCCCGAGGGTTTCAATACCGTCATCGGGGAGCGGGGGATGCTGCTCTCCGGCGGGCAGCGGCAGCGCCTCTCCATCGCCCGCGCCATTCTCAAAAACCCCCCGATCCTGATTTTCGACGAAGCCACTTCCTCGCTGGATTCGGAATCGGAATTCCTGATCCAGGAAGCGATCGAGAATTTGATGAAAGACCGCACCGTGTTTATGATCGCGCACCGGCTCTCCTCCATCGTCAATTCCGATAAAATCGTGGTGTTAGAAGACGGGCGGGTCATCGACGAAGGCCCTAACGAAGAACTGCTGGAACGCTCCGAACGCTACCGGAAGTTGTACGAGTTGCAGTTTAATGCTTGAATGGTTTACTGCCAGGGTATATAGGGTATAAGGTATAGGGTATCAGTAATAGTTTAGGAGATAGACATGAATGAGTATGTAGAATATCATCATGATGAAAGCGGATTTGAAGTCAATGAACCGGGTGGAGGATATGATGCAAATAGAGACTTTACCTCGTTAGAAGCATGGAAAAAAGCCAGGGAGGTAAAGTTGTTTTTTTATCGAATACCTTATACCCTATACCCCTGTTTCCGGAGTAATCCATGAGCCTCGGCAAACGCCTGGAGATCGGCTTCAAGAACACCAGCGCGGCGCTGCTGCGTAGCTTGCTTTCCCAGCCCCCCCGGGAGCCGGCGCCTCCGTACCGGCGCATATTGGTGCTGCGCTATGACGTGTTAGGCGACATGGTGCTTTCCCTGCCGGTATTCCGGGAGTTCCGCAGCGCCTTGCCGGATGCCCGCATCGATGCGCTGTGCAGCCCCCCAAACGCCGTTTTGTTGAGGGGAAGCGGCTACGTGGACCACATCTATCTTCACTACAAAAACCCCCTGCGCACCCTTAAACTGCTACGGGAGCTGCGCGGGAACCGCTACGATCTGATCGTTAACCTGGTGACCCGCCCCTCCTTCACCTTCGGATTGATCGCCCGGCTGGCCGGCCCCGGGGCGGTGCGCCTGGCCGGCGACCAGGAGCGCTTCGGGTATTTCTACAACCGGCTGATCGAGCTGCCCCCCAAACGGGAAATTCACATGTTGCAGCGCTTGTTTTTATTGAATGCGGATCTGCTCAGCGCGGACATTTCCGGTGTAAAAGCGCCCTGGGCGGATTATCCCGCGGAGATCAAAAATCAGGCGAAGAACCTGTTCGATCAGGTAGTGAGAAAACTATCGGTTGAATCGAACCCGGCGCGGGTGGTTGCCATCAATCTCTCCGCCGGGTTACCGCGGCGGGAATGGCCGCAGGAAAAGTATGCCCAATTTTTGCGGGAGACGGGTGAAAAATTCCGCGACCGTATCGACGGCTGGGCGATTTTTACCAATCCCCGGCAGCCGGCGGCGGCGGAGCAGTTGGCCCGGGCGGTCGCCAACGAGCGGGTAACGGTTATCCCGCCGCATTCTGATTTCCGGGTGATCATGGAATTTCTCCGCCACGTGCACGTCTTGATTACCCCGGATACCTCTATCTCCCATGCCGCCTCGGCCATGGGTGCGCCGGTGCTGGTGTTGATGATCGGCGAGAACATTACGGTCTGGAACCCCGTGGGGGTGCCGCACCAGATCGTGCTTTCAGAAGACCCGTTCAGCCTGCGGGAAGTGCCGGTAGAGGCGGTGCTGCATAAATTTGAAACCTTGATGGATCTCATCCACTCATAAATTGCCGGGAAATTTCATTGCTGAACGAGCTTTGGCCCGCGAACCGGAAAATCATCATCGCCGGGGTATTGGCGCACCTGGCTGCGGCGATTTTCAGCGCCGGGTACTTCCAGGTTGACGAACATTTCCAGATTTTGGAGTTCGCGGCCTTCAAATTGGAAATTGCCGGGGAGCAGGACCTGGCCTGGGAATACCGGGAGCGGCTCAGGCCGGCCATCCAACCGGCCCTGGCCTACGGGCTTATCAAAGTTTTCAATGCGTATTCCGCGGAGAATCCCTTTTGGCAGGCGATGGCGCTGCGGATTGTATCCGCCCTGCTCTCCCTGGCGTGCATGTTCTGGTTGATCCGCGCCTTCGACCGTGAAATTCGCGCCGGTTTTCTGAAAAAATGGCTGCTGTTTTTCTCCTTGCTCACCTGGTTTCTTCCCTACCTCCACGCGCGATTTTCTTCCGAAAACTGGGCCGGCCTGGCGTTTTGGAGCGGTTTCGCGTTGATCCATCTTTCCCGACCTCCTTCCGGCGCTGCTGCGCGATATTATTGGAAGGAATTCCTCAGCGGCGTTCTGTTAGGCTTTTCCTTTATCATTAGATTCCAGGCCGGGGTGCTGATTGCCGGGTTAGGGCTGTGGCTGATATTTATCAAAAAAGAGCGCTGCGCAAACCTGCTGGCGATGGCTTTGGGAATCGCTGCGGCGGTTCTCATCGGCGTGCTGGCGGATTACTGGTTTTACGGGGAGTGGACGTTTACCGCCTGGAACTATTTTCGGGCTAACATTCTGCACGACAAGGTATCGCAATTTGGCATCCAGCCCTGGTGGCATTACTTCAAGGAAATTTTCCTGAAGGGGGTTCCGCCGTTCAGCATTTTTATGATCATCTGCCCGCTTTTTGTGTGGATCTATCTTCCCCGTCATTCCCTGACCTGGACGACCCTGCCCTTCATGGTGCTGCACTTATTCATCGGCCATAAAGAAATGCGCTTTCTCTTTCCCCTTGTCAATGTTTTTCCGCTGATGTTAATTTTCTCCCTCCAGGCGATCAAGGAGGATGCGCGATTTCAGGGTCTCAAAAATCTGGCGCAAAACTGGCGGAAACCGCTGCTGCGCTTATTCCTTGCCGTGAATACGGCGCTTTTATTGATTGTCTGCTTCAAACCCGCGGATATGCAGATATCTTTGTATCAATATATTTATGAAAATTATGATCCCGCTACCACGGAAGTTCTCTATATCGAGCGAAACCCTTTTTCCAGGGCGGTTCCGCTCAATTTTTACAAGAAAAAAGAGCTGAAAGTGCTGAAGGTGGAAAATGTGGAGGAGTTGGCGCGTTACGACGCCAACAGCGGCAAGACGATATTGTTTGCCACCCAGAAATTCAAAACCGATCCGGCGCTGGAGGGGCCGGAGTGTTCCCGGGTGTACCAGGTGCTCCCGGCGTTCGTAAAATATTTCAACGTCAATAACTGGATGGAGCGAACCCCCTTGTGGACGTTGTATGAATGCCGCGGCGCGACACTCGAACACCCTTGAGAGTCTCTTGTTCGCGTTCATTCGCGATTTATTAAACACAGCCCGGTTGAATTTTTGCGATATTTTGGTTATACTCTAACCGGCGCATGAAAGAAGATTGCCTCACTTCAGTGAGGATTACCATAAAAGGAGTGCAACCCCGCCTATCCGGGGTTGCAGTGATGTAAAAGCATCGCACTCCAACTCCCAATTTAACCTGAACAAGTGTAATCAAATCTGACCGGGGCATCCCATGGAAATCGAAGAGAGCGGTTTATATTATACCAAAATCAAAGACTGGCCGGAGGGCGAGCGTCCCCGGGAAAAGCTGATGGAATTAGGCCCGGAGCGGCTGAGCGAATCGGAGTTGCTGGCGATTCTGCTGCGCACCGGGGCGCGCAAACAAACCGCGGTGGACCTGGCCCGCACCATCATCACTCGCTATGGCAATTTGCAGGAGTTGTCTTCCCTGGACTACCGGGAGTTTTTCCAGTTCAAGGGCATCGGGCCGGTCAAGGCGGTCACCTTGATCGCCGCCTTCGAGATTGCCCGGCGCATTGCCAGCGCGCCGATCACGCGCAAGCTGAAAGTGACCGATCCCGAAGTGGTGTACCAGCGTTACGGGCCGCGGCTCTCCCACCTCAAAAAAGAAATATTCATCATCCTGGTGCTCAACAGCGCCAACGCCCTCATCCGCGACGTGCAGATCAGCGAAGGCATTCTCAACTCCTCGCTGGTGCATCCCCGGGAAGTGTTCAAATCCGCGATTTTAGAATCCGCGGCCAGCGTCATTTTGCTGCACAACCATCCTTCCGGGGAGGCGGAGCCATCCCAGGAGGATAAAAACATCACCCGGCGCATGCAGGAGGCGGGCCGGCTGCTGGATATTCCGGTGCTCGATCATATCATCATCGGGCAGGGGAGGTATTTCAGTTTCCGGGAGGCGGGATTGATAGAGGGGTAGGGGGGTGAGGAATCTTTCATCCTACCCCCAGTGGTTATTATAGGAGCGTGAGGAGATCATCAACGCTCAATTCCGCCTGGCGCAAGATGTTTTTAAGTGTGCCTTTAGGGAGGTCTTTATTATGCACCGGAATTGTCACCAGAACGTCAGGTTTATCGGGATGATATAGCTGCGCGTGGCTTCCGGTTTGTCGAGAAATCAGAAACCCTGCTTTGAGCAGGGCTTTGAGAAGTTTTTTCCCGGATATCAAGGGTAGTTTGGGCATCGCGAAAAAGGGTTAAATGGTAATTGCGATCTCCTCTTTCACTGGTTCACGATCAATGATGCCATCGTGAGGAATGGGTTGGCCTAATTCAAGCCGGCCTTCCAGGGAGCATTTGATGGCATCTGCTGCCATTGCACGAGCCTCTTCCAGGGTTTCGCCAAAGGTGCAAATATCCGGCAAGGCTGGTACGACCACATTGTAACCCCCTTCACCTAATGGCTCAAAAATCACCGTGTAAATATATTTTGCCATAGGAGCCCCACTTTATGTTGTTGCCCTAAAATAAGCTCTTTGTGAACGGTTTTCAACTCAATTTATTCACGCCGGATTCAGGATCAGCCACAAGCGGGTGCTGCCAAAACGCACAAGCGGATTTGCGGTTGTTTTCCCGGTGAAAGCAGGTTAATTTAGGCGCGGAATGAGGAGAGACCATCATGGATCATAACCATATTGATTCTTACCTGGAAAACCAGGGCCTCAAAAAAGAATTTGAGTTGCATAGAAAAATATCGGGATATTAGCCAGGATTTTCAAATGTGAAGGCCATGCCCAAACCCAAATCTAAACAAATTTACGTCTGCCAGAACTGCGGCTACCAGTCCTCCAAGTGGATGGGAAAGTGCACAGAGTGTGGGGAATGGAACACCTTTGTTGAGGAGACTGTTACCCCGCAGGCGCAGAAACAGAAAGCCGCGCCGCCGCGCACCCGCCCGGTTCCGCTCGCGCAAATCCCCAGGGAGGATTCTGAGAGGCGCATCTCTAGCGCCAGCGAGGAGTTCGACCGGGTATTAGGCGGGGGAATTTTCCCCGCCTCGGTAATCTTGTTAGCCGGGGAGCCGGGCATCGGCAAATCCACCCTGATGCTGCAAGTGCTGATGCAGTTGCAGAAAAGAGGGCTGAAATCCCTCTACGTCAGTGGGGAAGAGTCGCAGCAGCAGCTTAAAAACCGCGCTTCCCGGCTGCGCGGCGCTTCGGAAGAGCTGCTGGTGCTCACCGAGACTAACGTGGAAGATATCGAATATCACATTGCCCAAATCCAGCCGCAGGTGGTGGTGGTGGATTCCATCCAGGCGGTGTATAACCCGGAATTCTCCGGCGCGCCCGGCAACGTGGGGCAGGTGCGGGAGTGCGCCGCCCGGCTGTTCCGCCAGGCCAAAGAAAACCAATATACTTTGTTTTTGATCGGGCACGTGACCAAGGAAGGCGCGGTGGCGGGGCCGAAAATTTTAGAGCACCTGGTGGACGTGGTGGTGTATTTCGAGGGCAATACTTTGCAGCACCGCATCATCCGCTCGGTGAAGAACCGCTTCGGGGCTTCCAATGAGTTGGGGGTGTTCGAGATGCTGAGCGACGGGCTGCGGGAAGTGAAAAACGTCTCCGGCCTGTTCATGGACCCGCACCAGAAGCCGGTGGTGGGCAGCAGCATCGTGTGCACCTACGAAGGGACTCGTCCGCTGTTAGTGGAAGTGCAGGCGCTGGTCAGCCGCTCCAATTACGGCACGCCGCAGCGCACTGTCAGCGGCTTCGATTACCGCCGCCTGGCGCTGGTGCTGGCGATTTTAGAAAAGTATTGCCGGCTCAGCTTCGGCATCCACGACGTGTTCGTAAAAGTGGCCGGGGGGCTGCGCCTCGACGATCCCGCTATCGACCTGGGCATTGCCGCGGCGCTCTACTCCAGCCGCCAGGAGCAGCCCTTAGACGCGGATGCGGTTTACATCGGAGAGTTGGGCCTGGGCGGGGACGTGCGCCCGGTGTCGTTCATCGAAAAACGCTTGCAGGAAGCGCAGAAAATGGGTTTCAAGCAGGCCTACCTCTCGGCCCGCAACCTGCCGGAACCGGCGGCGCGCAAAAAATTTTCCCTGCTGCTCTCCCCGGTGGCCGCGGTGAGCGAGCTGCTGCTGCCCGTGAAGCGTGATACGTAATACGAAACACGTAATGCGGATTCCGTATTGCGTAGGGGAGAGGGACAGGCAAAAACCTGCGATTCAAGCTTCAGAATGGTTTGGTTCACTTTTAACCCATTTCCTAAAGGAGATCCTCTTTGAAAATGATCGTGTTTCTCATGGCAGCGCTGGTCTTAGGGTCGGCCTGTTCATCCGTTAAGGTCAAATCGAGCCACAAGAAAGATGCCGACTTCAGCAAATTTAAAACCTACGGCTGGATTTTGGGAATTAAAGTCAATCCCAATGATGAATTGTCCAAACACCCCCGGGTATTGAAGCGGGTCGAGAATTCCGTCAACAAGGCTTTGCAAGATAAGGGATTCAATTTGGGGGAGCTGGAAAATGCCGATTTTGTGGTGGCCGTTCACGGGGTGGCGGAAACCAAAACGCAGGTAAACCAGATCGCCGGCCCAACCACCTGGGGAGTGTATGACGGAGGATACATAAGCCTGGGGTACGTTGATGAAGGCACGCTGGTGATCGACGTGATCGATCCGGTCGCCAAAGAGATCGTCTGGCGGGGAGCCGGCAGCAGTATCCTCAAGAATTATCGCGACAGCGAAGCCGAAGAAATGCAGCAGGATTTGGATGAAATGGTTGCAAAGATTATGAAATCCTTTCCTCCGCAATAAAGCCTCGATTACAACCACTCGAAGCATAGCGATCCTATCGACCAGTGATCATGCGGTAGATTTTTCCGCCTGTTACCCAATTCTTTTGTGAAAAAGATGAAAACTTTGCGGGAGAAATACGGTATATCCGCGTTATGGAGAGTTGCTATTCACCCCCAAACAAGGAGACAATGTATGAAGAAAATACTGTTTCTGGCGCTAATACTGTTCACGGCCGGCCTGGTTGCCGACAGTTCGGAATCGAAACTTCAATCGGGCATCGACCGCGAAAATTTCGACGTGACCGCCCGCCCGCAGGATGATTTCTACGGTTACGTCAACGGGGCCTGGCTGCAAAAAACCGTTATCCCCGAAGACAAATCGAATTATGGAGCAGCTACGGAATTGTTCGACGAAAGCGAAAAAAATCTTCGGGAGATCATTGAAGAATCGGCCCGTGCCGCCGACAAACCGGAAGGATCCGACGCCCAGAAGGTTGGCGACTTCTACCTGAGCTACATGGATACCGCCCGGGTCGAAAAATTAGGCTTGAAGCCGATTGAGAAGGATTTGGCGCAGATCCGCAAGATCGCCACCCGCCAGGACTTGATCAAGCAGTTTGCCCATTTCAACAAGGTGCAGCTTCAGACGCCCTTTGGGTTCTGGGTCAACCAGGATTTGAAAAATTCCACCGAATACATTCTCTATTTCAACCAATCCGGCTTGGGCTTGCCGGACCGCGACTATTATTTCAAGGATGACGCCAAATTTCAGGAGATTCGCCGGAAATATCTCGCTTATATCGAGAAAATCCTTACCCTGGGCGGGCAAGATAACGCCGCCGCCAAAGCCGCCCGGATCATGGAAATGGAAACCGGCCTGGCGCAATACCACTGGACCCGGGTGGAAAATCGCGACCGCGATAAAACCTACAATAAATTTGCCCTGGCCCAATTGGCCGGCCTGACCCCGGACTTTGACTGGCCTTATTTTATGCAGGCATCGGATATTGCCAACGCGCCGGAAGTAATCATCCGGCAACCTTCTTTTTTTGAGGGATTCAACGGAATATTCGCCAAATACAGTGTCGAGGATTGGAAAGCTTACTGCGCCTGGAAGCTGTTAGACGGCGCAGCGCCGCTTTTACCGCAGCGTTTTGTGGATGCCCACTTCGAGTTCCGCCAGAAAACCCTCAGCGGCATCGAAAAGAACCGCCCGCGCTGGAAAAGGGCGGTCAGCGGGGTTAATGACGTGCTTGGGGAAGTGGTGGGCAGAATTTACGTGGAGCGGTATTTTAAGCCGGAAGCAAAGGCGCGCATGGTGGAGTTAGTGGAAAATTTGAAACGCGCCTACCGCGAACGCATTCAGCAATTGGACTGGATGAGCCCGGAAACCAAACAGCAAGCCCTGGCGAAGTTAGCCAAATTCAATACCAAGATCGGTTACCCGGATAAATGGAAAGATTACTCCCAATTGGTGATCAAGAAAGATGAGCTGCTGCAAAATTATCTTCGCTCCAGTATGCTGGAATACCGGCGGGAGATCGACAAATTAGGCAAGCCGATCGATCGCCAGGAGTGGTTCATGACTCCCCAAACCGTCAACGCCTATTACAACCCGGCTATGAATGAGATCGTTTTCCCCGCCGCGATTCTGCAGCCGCCCTTTTTCAACATGGCCGCGGATGACGCGGTAAACTACGGGGCTATTGGGGCGGTGATCGGCCACGAGATTACCCACGGCTTCGATGACCAGGGGCGCAAATCCGACGGCGACGGCAACCTTCTCGACTGGTGGACCGAGCAGGACGCCGCGGAATTCAAGAAACGCGCCGGGGTGCTGGTCGAGCAGTATAACGGCTACAACCCGGTGGATTCCATGCAGGTGAATGGCGAGCTAACCCTGGGAGAGAATATTGCCGATTTGGGCGGCCTGGCCATTGCGTACAGCGCATACAAAATGTCGCTGCAAGGCAAAGAAGCGCCGGTAATCGACGGATTTACCGGGGAGCAGCGCTTTTTCCTCGGTTACGCCCAGGTGTGGCGGCGGAAGTACCGCGACGAGGAACTGCGCCGCCGGATTTTAACCGATCCGCACTCGCCCAGCCGCTACCGCGCCATCGGGGTGCTCTCGAATATGCCGGAGTTTTACCGGGCATTCGGCGTAAAGGAGGGCGATGTGATGTACCGCTCCGATGATATGCGGGTGAAAATCTGGTAATCTGGTAAATCGGTTTCCTTTCCTGGTTCACCGGTCACTTAAAAATTCCGTTGCCCGGCGTTCCGACCAGTATTCTCCGGCGGAATTGAATTCCACGAAACCCACGTGCCCGCCCGATTCGGGCATTTCCAGGAATACCATCGGGTTGCGCCGGGCTTCTGCTACCGGAAAACATTCTTCGCTCAGAAAAGGATCGTTGCGGGCGTTGATAATCAGGGTGGGAACGGCGACGCGGGGGAGGAATTGCCGGCTGCTGCACTTTTCCCAGTAATCCTCCGCGCTGGCAAACCCGTGCAGCGGGGCGGTGTAGCGGTCGTCAAAATCTTTGAAGTTTTTGATCTTCTCGAACCCTGCGTCATCGAGCTTGCCGGGGAGGATTTCCATTTTCGCCTTGATTTTTTGATGCAGCATTTTTAAGAAACGCCGCATATAAATTTGATTGGCCGGCCGGGCCATTTTCCGGGAAGAACCCGCCAGGTCGCAGGGAACCGAAATGGCCGCGGCGCTTTTTATCCGCGTGTCAACCGCCTCTGCCCGCTCTCCTAAGTATTTCAGGGTCAGGTTCCCTCCCAGGCTGAATCCCACCAGGGCGATTTGATGATAACGCTTGAGGGAAATAACCCGGCTTATCACCGTGTGCAGATCTTCTGTTGCCCCGCTGTGGTAGGAACGAAGCTGCCGGTTCGGTTCCCCGCTGCAACCGCGGAAATTCCAGGCCAGGCCGTCCCACCCGGCGCGATTCAACGCCCGCACCATCCCCAACACGTAGCTGCGCCCGGAATTGCCCTCTAACCCGTGGGAAACGATGGCTGCCCTCTCTGTACCGACAAGTAACCAATCCAGGTCTATAAAATCGGCGTCCGGGGTATCAATGCGTTCCCGGCGATATCGGACGCCCTTTACATTGCGGAAAAGATTGGGGAAGATGGTTTGCAAATGGCCGTCGGAGAAAAATAACGGCGGGTTGTAGGAGGATGGCTCTACAATCGGCATATTTTAGTTGCGTGGTATTCGAGTGTTATAGTGTTAAGGTGTTATCGTGTTCAAGTGTCAGAGTATTATAAGCGTTGACAAACACTAAAAATGCAAATTAAGGGTTGAAATGTATGATTGGATTCGGAGGCGCAGCGTTGCTTAACATCCCCCCTGTCCCCCCTTCTGGCTTTTGCCAGAAGGGGGGACAGGGGGGATGTCATAAACCGATTTTACGATAAGTCCTATACCGTGCTTCCAACCCTGAATTGGCATTAAAACACCAAAACACCAAAACACTATAAAACTATAACACCTTAACACCCCAAAACCTACCGGCTGACCCCGAAACGCTTATAGTTTTTGTCGATATAATCTTTCCACTTATCCGGCACTTCATCTTCCGGGAAAATCGCCTCTACCGGGCATTCCGGCTCGCAGGCGCCGCAGTCGATGCACTCTTCCGGGTGGATGTAGAGCATTTCGCGAATGTCGATCATTTTCTTTTTGTCTTCTTCGCTGAGGGTAAATCCTTCCGCCGGGTAAATACAATCCACCGGGCAGACGTCCACACAGGCGCTATCGCAAACCCCCACGCACGGTTCGGTGATAATGTAGGTCATGGCAATCTCCTGAAATTGATTAAGGTTTTCCGGTTTTTCGCAATGTCTCCGCTGATTTTGGCGATGCGTCTTACCCCTTCAGGGATACTAATTTAAGAGTAGAAACACCCCATCAGAAATCCCTATACCTTTTACCTTTATCCTTTTCCCTTTATCCTTCCCCTCATACCCCGATGAGCATCCTCGCCGGGTCTTCCAGTAATTCTTTGAGCCGGACTACGAAGCTGACCGATTCCCGGCCGTCGATAATGCGATGGTCGTAGGACATGGCCAGGTACATCATCGGGCGAACCACAATTTGGCCGCCCACCACCACCGGGCGCTCCTCGATTTTGTGCATTCCCAATACCGCGGTCTGGGGCGGGTTGATGATCGGGGTGGACATCAGCGAGCCGAATACCCCCCCGTTGGAGATGGTAAAGGTTCCCCCGGTCATTTCTTCGATGGTCAGCTTATTTTCACGCGCTTTGGTAGCCAGTTCTTCTACTTTACGCTCGATTTCCGCCAGGGTGAGGGAGTCGGCGTTGCGGATGACCGGAACCACCAGGCCGCGCGGGGAGGACACTGCAATGGAGACGTCGCAATAGTCGTGGTACACCACGAAATCCCCGTCGATCATGGCGTTCACCGCCGGCCATTCTTTCAACGCGAGGCACACCGCCCGGGTAAAAAAGGACATGAAGCCCAGCCCGACCTCATGCTTTTCCTTGAATTTTTCCTTGTATTTAGCCCGCAGCGCCATAATCGCGGACATGTCGATCTCATTGAAAGTGGTCAACATGGCGGTTTCGTTTTTCGCCGCCACTAAGCGTTTGGCCAGGGTTTTTCGCAACTGCGAGAGCCGTTCCCGCCGTTCCGGCCGGTCGGGAGAGCCTGCTGGCGCCGCTTGAGCCGCCGGGCCGGGCGCGGCAGCGGGGGCGGTTTCCCGCGGCGCCGGGGGAGCCGCAACTTCTTTCGTTCGCGCCGGGGTCTGCTGCGCCGCTTTGAGGGCGTCCTCTTTGGTGATTCTTCCCCCGGGACCGCTTCCGGCCACCTCTTCCGCGGCGAGGCCCGCTTCAATTAGAATGTTGGCCGCCACGGGGGAAATCTTGATTTTCTCCTCTTTCCGGCCGTCCCTGGCGGTTGCCGGGGCATCCGATTGCTCTACCGGCGCGGCGGCAGGTTTGGCGGTTTCCCTGGCGGGAACGGGAGGAGGCGTTGCGGCCGTCCCCGCCGTTTTCGCCTTCCCGGCCGCCTGCGCAACGCCGTCCCCGTCGATGTGGGCGATGATTGCCCCTACCTGGATGGCGTCGCCCTCTTTGGCAATTGTTTTGATCACCCCGGCGTGTTCGGCGGGGATTTCAAAAGAGGCTTTATCGGATTCGATCTCACACAGAAGGTCGTCAACCTCCACCGCGTCGCCGTCGTGTTTTAGCCAGCGGGCCAGCACCACTTCGCTGATGGATTCTCCTACCGAGGGTATTTTAACTTCAAATTTCATTTATTTCCCTTTTCGCAACTGGTTTAATGCGATGCAAGCCGGAGCGCCAATGTCAAACTAAAGTTTGACACTCCTGTCACCACCGGCGTTCATTTTATTCAGCCGACTCCATATCATATTCTTTGGAAATGACCTTCCCGGATAGACCGGCCTCTGCGCCAAATGCCCGGTTAACGATCTCTTGCTGCTCTTTCAGGTGATTTTTATAGAACCCCGTGGCCGGCGAAGCCTGTTCGGCTCGCGATACCAGGGTGGTACGAACCAGTTTGAATTTCCGGCGGAAAAAGGGCCACGGTCCCATGTTCTCCGGCTCTTCCTGCACCCAGCAGTAACGCTCCGCATTTTTGTACTTCCGGATGATTTTCAAGAACTGGAGAAGCGGAAGGGGGTAGAGCTGCTCCACCCGCACAATCGCCACGTCGTCGCGCCTGTCTTCCTGCTGGCGCTCCAGGAGGTCGTAATAAATCTTGCCGGAACAGAGCAGCACTCTTTTCACCTTTTCCGTGACGGCGTAGGGATCATCAAGAACCTCTTTGAACCGGGTTCCGCTGGTAAAATCCCCCAGCGGGCTGGCGCAGAGGGGATGGCGCAGCAGGCTTTTGGGGGTAAAGAGTACCAGGGGAACGCGGAAGGGGTACTTCACCTGCCGGCGCAGGAGGTGGAAGAGATTGGCCGGGGTGGTGCAATTTGCCACGATCATATTATGCTGGTCGCAGAGGCTCAAGAATCTTTCGATGCGCGCGGAGGAGTGCTCCGGCCCCTGTCCTTCGTGGCCGTGCGGCAGGTAGAGCGCCAGCCCGGAAAAACGGTTCCACTTGGCCGCCGAGCTGCTGATGAACTGGTCGATCACGATCTGCGCCCCGTTGGCAAAATCCCCGAACTGCGCTTCCCAGATCGTCAAACATTGAGGATGGGCCAGGGAATAGCCGAATTCGAATCCCATCACCGCGTATTCCGATAACGGGGAGTTGTACACCTGGAAGCGCGCCTGGCCATCGCTGAGGTGGTTCAGGGGAACGTATTCTCCCTCCTTTTCTTCATCCGCCAGCACCGCGTGGCGATGGGAAAAGGTGCCCCGAGCGGAATCCTGCCCGCTCAAGCGAACCGGGGTGCCTTCGCTGAGTAAGCTGCCGTAGGCCAGCGCTTCCGCCATGGCCCAATCCAGCCGGTCCTTTTCTTTCAAGCGTTTTCCCCACTCTTCATACAGCTTGCGGATTTTAGAAAATACTTTGAAATCTGCGGGAATGGCGAAGAGCTTTTTCCCAATGGCCAGCAGCTCCTTTTCGGGAACCCCGGTCTGCGGCGAGGCCAGGAAGTCTTCATCCGCCGGCTTGCGAAAGCCGCTCCAGGCGCTCTCGAAAGTAGAAATCGGCTCGAAGGTTTTGAGGGTTTTGGCTTCGTTCAGGCGGTATTGGAGCAGTTGCTGAAATTCTTTTTCCATTTCTTTGGCGAGGCCCTTTTCCACGGCGCCGCTTTCCACCAACCGGTCGTAGTAGATTTCTCGGGCATTGGGGTGGGCGGCAATCGCTTTGTAGAGCCGGGGTTGGGTAAAACGCGGCTCATCGGCCTCGTTGTGCCCGTATTTGCGGTATCCCAAAAAGTCGATGAAAACGTCGGTGTGGAAGGTCTGGCGGTATTCCAGGGCCATCAACGTGGCAAATACCACCGCTTCCACGTCATCCGCGTTTACGTGGAACACCGGGGAGTGGGTAATTTTGGCCACGTCGGTGCAGTAAATGCTGGAGCGCCCGTCCAGGTAATTGGTGGTAAACCCGATCTGGTTATTGGTGACCAGGTGGATGGTTCCCCCGGTTTTGTAGCCTTTCAGGAGCGACATTTGCACCACTTCATAGACCACCCCCTGCCCGGCAATGGCGGCGTCGCCGTGGATGAGGATGGGCACGATCTGCTTGAAATCCCCGTTGTAACGCCGGTCGATTTTTGCCCGCACCGCGCCCTCGACGATCGGGTCAACCGCTTCGAGGTGCGAGGGGTTGGGCATCAGGTTCAAGTGCACTTTGTGGCCTTTGGTGGTATAGACGTCGCTGGAGTAGCCGATGTGATATTTGACGTCGCCTTCGAAGACCGCGTCTTCGTATTCCTTGCCCTCGAATTCTGCAAAAATATCCTGGTAGGATTTGCGGAGGATGTTGGTCAGCACGTTCAGCCGCCCGCGGTGCGCCATTCCCAGAACAAATTCCTGCACCCCCATGGCAGCGCCTTTCTCGACGATGGCATCCAGCGCCGGTATGAGGGTTTCCCCGCCGGAGAGGGAAAACCGTTTCTGCCCCACGTACTTGGTATGGAGAAAATTTTCGAATACTACTGCCTGGTTGAGCTTGTCGAGCAAATGGCGCTTCTCTTCCAGGGAGAAATTGGGGGTGTTGCGGGTGGACTCCATGCGCTGCTGCAGCCATTTCACCCGCTCCGGAAAGCGGATGAACATGTACTCCGCGCCGATGGAGCGGCAATAGGTCTGCTGAAGGTGCTCGATGATCTGTCGCAGCGGCGCGGCGCCGAGGCCGATATCCGCCCCGGCTTCGAAAACCGTGTCGAGATCGCTCTCCGACAATCCGAAGTTCTCAAGGTCCAGAGTGGGGGAATATTTGCGGCGTTCCCGCACCGGGTTGGTTTTGGTGAAAAAGTGCCCGCGCATGCGGTAAGCGTTGATCAGGTTCAGAACGTTCACTTCCTTGCGGCGATCCTGCAGGCCGGTTTCTGCCGTCGCTGGCTCGGGCAGTGCGCCGTCGTAAGCGCGGGCGAACTCGAATCCCTCGAAAAATTTTCGCCAGCCCTCGTCCACCGATTCCGGGTTGGCTTTATAATCGTTGTAAAGGGATTCGATAAAATCCGGGTGGGCGTTGCTCAGATAAGAGAATTTATCCATCGGGTCATATCTTTATGTTAAAGCCTGTAATTTACAGATCCTTGAAACAACCAATAAATAGTAGCAGAAAATAAACTGCCGGTTGTTCAAAGTCAAATGTGAATGAGAAATAATCTGGGGGGAGGGAGAGTTTTGCAGGAAATATCGCCGGTGGTTAAAGGGATCAGTCAGAAGAGGGGTGAGCTTCGGCTTCCGGCTCCGAACCATTTTGGCGAAGCGCTTCTTTGAGGGCAAGCAGAAACATCTCGCTTCGCTTCAACTCCTTAAAACAGACCTCGCAGCCTAAATAATGCTTTTCAAAAAAGACCTGCTCCCCTGCCGGAAGCCTGCCATACAGGTACTCTTCGATCAGGTTGTTCTCGCTGATGTGATGGTGTACCTGCTCATAACAGGAACGGCAGTAGGTGTAGTGATCTACGAAGCGCTCTTCCTCCGCTTCGGTCAGCTCGCCCTGCACGTGGCGCAGGAGCAATTTCTTCTCTTCGACTTCTTGATGGGTCATCTCTCGAACCGTTTTTACGCCCGGATCAGGTTGCGCTCTTTTACGCGGTGGGCGGGTCTCCTACTGAAAATCCTCCCGGAAATGTTGATGCAGTTTCTCACGGAGCCGTTTGGCGTTCTGCCGCACCTGCTCCGCGGTTTTAGGCTCCGGATATGAAAAACTGAGAAATTCCGCAATCTCCCGGTAGCGCCACTGCCGGCAATAATACAAAAATACAATTTGCCGTTCTTGTTCATCCAGGTTTTTACAGGCTTGCTTCAGCAGGCGAACCTCCTCCGCTTGAACGGCCGGGGAAGAGCCATCCGGATCGGCCTGGTGGGCATTTTTTACTTCGCTCTCATCCATATTCTCCCCAAAGACCCTGCCTTTGCCGCGATGCACTCCCTGACCGTAGCTGTCGATCTTTTCCAGAGCAATTCGATAAACAAATAGTGACAAGGCGCGGGGATTGTTGATGCGGCCCTCTTGCGCGGCTAAAATGACCGCGGTGAGGGTGATACTGGCAATGTCTTCTCGCTCCTGGCGAGGTTTTACTTTGCGGGATACAAAATAGAAAACCTGTTCGTGATACTTCTCGAACAGGCGCGTCTCCGCCGCCGGGTCGCCTACCTTGATTTGCTGCACCAATTTGGCGTCTTCCGTGAAGGTATCGATCGGTTTCATAAACAGGGCTACCGAAAGTTTAAAACTATGGAATGCTAACGCATTAAAGGCAGTTGAATGTAGCTTTTAGAGGCAAGAATGTCAAGGAAGGACATTCTTTTGCTGGCGCAAGGCGACCGCCCTGACGCAATGGGCAGTGGCCAGGGAATCAGACGCCATAAATCCACCAATCCATTAATCCAGCACCTCAATCATCCATTACCCCCACTCTGCCCCCTTCCCCGCTTTCTTCCAGAGATAGTACACCGGCACGCCTAAGGCCAAAAATCCCAACCCCGCCAGGGCCTGCGCCGGCGCGCCTGCCAGGGTATTGAGCACGAACCAGGTGGAGACGGCCACGAAAAAGAGCGGGGTCAGGGGGTATCCTAAGGTTTTGTAAGGCCGCTCCGCCTGCGGATTGCGTTTGCGGAATAGAAAAACGCTGGCCCCCGCCAGGGCGAAGAAAATCCAGTCCGTGAAGGCCACGTAAGTGATCAGCTCGTAAAAAGTGCCGCTGAGGATCAGCAGTATCGCCCAGGCGGTTTGGGAGAGGATGGCGAAGGCGGGTACTTTGTATTTGGGGTGAATTTCCGCTATCTTTTTGAAGAAGACCCCGTCGCGGGCCATGGCGTAGTAAATTCGCGGCGCGGTCATGGTATAGATGCCCGCGGTGCCGAATACGGAGATAAAGATCGCCAGGGAGACCAGGGTAGCGCCTGCCGGCCCCACCGCGCCTTGTATGGCGTCGGCAGCCACCCGCTCCGAGCCGGCGATGGCGTCGAGGGGGAGCAGCAGCAGGTAGGCAATATTGGTGAGGATGTAGAGGATCGAGACCAGCAGCGTTCCCAGCACCAGGGCGAAGGGAATGCTGCGTTTCGGCTCTTTCGCTTCCCCGGCCATATAAGTGGCGTGCTGCCAGCCCCCGTAGGACCACAGCACCCCGACCATGGCCGCGGCCAGGGCGCCGCCGAGGGTCGGGGGCATTTGCAATGGCGCTGCGGCAGATAGGGAATCCATTGAGCCGAGAAAAAACCCCGCGGCAATGATGCCGATAATCCCGAAGACTTTCAGAAGGGTAAAAATATCCGCAAAAATCCCCCCCGGTTTCACCCCAAAATAGTTGATCGCGGTTAAAATCAGCAGCCCCGCGATAGCGACTAACTTGATTTCCGGCGGCGAGAGGGGCACAAAAAAGCCCAAATAGGTAGCAAAGGCGATGCTCAGCGCCGCCAGCGCCCCGGTGTTTACCACTAAGAAGTAGGCCCAGCCGTAGAGAAATCCCGCCAGACCGCCATAGGCCTGGTTGAGGAAAACGTACACGCCCCCGGCGCGGGGCATCATCGCGCCCAATTCCGCGAAGGTTAATCCGCCGGAGAGGGCCAGCAATCCCCCGATCAGCCACACCAGCAGAATCAGTTCTACCGCGGGAAGTTTTTGCGCGATTCCCGAGGGAGTAAGGAAAATCCCGGAACCGATGGTGGAACCGATGGCGATCAGGGTGAGATCGAAGCGGGTGAGTTTTTGTTGGAGTTGGGGCATGGGGGATGGTATGGTTAAATGGTTTGATGGCCGGATGGTAAACCGGGTGGATGGAGGACAGGGCCATTCGGCAATTTAAGCATGACGCTGTCCTTCCAGGTCAATTTTGCAGGATGATCTCACTGGTTCCGTAATTCTCGATTACGTAGCTCAGCGAGCCGGCGGTCTGCTTCCACCCGGATCCGGCAACTTTTTTCCCCTCGATCCGGGCGGTGAGGGCTGCCGGAGTGGGGGAGCGCCAGGTCAGGGTAGTTTGAAGTCGCCCGTTTTCTTTTACCTGGTACATCACCTCAAAATCGACGTTCGCGAAGTGGAGATTGCGCATTCCTAAGCGATTGCCCGGCTGGAGCACTTTGGAAGGCAGGGAAGGCGCTAAAAGAAAGCCGCTTTCTCGGGCGCCCGGGGGCAGGTCGCGGTAGCCGATGACGCCGCGAATCAGGTGAATGGGCAACGTAGCGCCCCAGCCGTAATTTTCCATCCCGGCAGGTTTCCCGTCTCGATTGCGCCACTGCTCCGCGGCCACTCCCGGTATGGGGTCGGCATGTTCCCGGGGCGGGGCGTGGGGATTGGTGGAGTGGTCGATCATCCCGAAGGATTCGTCCCATTTGCGGGGATGGTATTCCAGCAGGTTGGCGGGGCGGTCGATGTGCCCCCAGGCGCGGGGCAGTGCTCCGGGGGTTTCCCAGGCGCGGCGGTCCCACCAGTTGTAGAGATAATCCATCTGGTTAGCAACGTGCTCCGCCTGCAAAACCCGCTCCCCCAGTACCCAGGCGGTTTCCACCACCACCTGGAACCCCGGCGGCCAGTTGGCCCAGGATTCCAGGGATTGATATTCAGGGGTACGCAATTTTTGTTTCAGAACCGCGTTTTGCTGGCCGGTGGCCAATCCAAACAGGTGAGGCAGCCACAGGTAAGCGAAATCAGCGTTGGTATGCCGGCCGGTGCGACGGTCGATGTCGTGGAATCCCTGGCCGGTCCAGTATTTTCTGAGCATCTCCCGGTGCTTTTCCTGTACATTCTGCCATTTACCGGTGTCTTGTGGAATCAGTATTCCGGCAAATTGGGAGAGCAGACCTCCAAAATCGGAGATGGCGGCATGGAGGTCCACCGGCTCGATATGCTGCACCCCTGCGCCGCCGGTCTTTTGCTCGATGCGGAACCGGGAAGACTGATCCTGCCCGCTCTCCCAACTGTTATCGAAAAAGAAAGCGCCGTCGGAATGGGTACGATTCTCCAGCCACCAGCGCATAAATTCTTCTAAGTAGGGATAGAGCGCCTGCGCCCACTTGCGGTCCCGGGTGCGGGCGTAGATGGAACGAATCGTCAGAGAGGGTAAACACCAGGAAGGAGCGGTGCCGCACTCCGCGCCGGATTCGGAGACCATGTTCACCGAGCCGTCTTCCCGCATACAGGGAACGTTGGGCGCCAGGGCGTCGGCAAACAGGCCGTAGATGACTTCTTGCGCCGTTTCCGGGTCGGCGTAGCTGTAGGCGAGCATGTCCAGGGCGGTTTCTCCTAATACCGAGCGGGGAATGGCCGCCGCCATGCCGTCCCAGTGATGCTTGTACACCCCGATAGGGCGGCGCACGTTCATGCGCAGGGTCTCGAAATCGTACACCAGCCCGCGTTTCCACACTTCCGGCCAGTCGCCCACAAGCTGCGGGCAGCGCGACCAAAAGCGGGCATCGTCCTCCCGGAGCTCCGCCCGCCGGCGATCAAAGTATTCCAGCGCCGCGCGAGCTGTTTCCAGCGCCGCCGCCTGCGCTGCGTCGCGGATGAGGGTGAAACGGAAGGCCTGCTCCGCGCCGGGCGAAACTGCCAGCGAACAACTTAACACCGCCGCCATAAAATCCCCCTCCACGCTGATCTCCCGGTTTTGCAGGCTGTCTCGGTTCCCATCCGACATAAACGCCGCAACACCGGCGGGTGAAGAACTAACCGCCCGGAAAAGGTTCTCTGCGTCGCTATAGAGCAAATACAGCGGCCCCTCGGCAAAGCGGCGAATCAGCGCGCCGCCGGGAAGAACCATGGCGGCATAGTGGTCGAAATCCAGCGGGGGAACGCTCAGCAGCGCCCGCACCTCCACCATCGCCGCCGCGGAGCCGTGATTGGCGATCTTCACCTCGCAGTTCAGCCCCTGCGCCCGGTCTGATTCTAAAAAATAGGTCGCGCTGAATTCCAGCGCCTCTATCGTCCAATTGTAGCTGAAGATATTTTTGGAATGATAAGCGGAGTGCAAGCCGGCGGATTCGAAATCGGCAGCCTGATGATAGCTGCGCCCATTCACCGCCGCCGCTAATTGCAGCACGGTGTGATGTTCACGGAAGCGAAATCCCAGCGGCGGCGCGCTGCGGATCACCCCGCTGTTGTTCAGCCAGAGCGTATGATATGGATTGTCGAGGTAGCCGAAAGGGGTGTAATTGCCCGCCGGAAAACCGTTTGCCGAATCTGTTGGAGCGCTCATTTCTTGCCCTGACGCCATAGCGGTTATCAGTAAAAAGATGCAGATTAACATTGCCGGACTCTTCTCTCAATGAAATCATGGGGTGTTTTAGTGTTCAAGTGTTTTAGTGTTTGGGTGTTTGGGTAATCGAACTATCACGAGTTAAAATACCATCACACTATAAACCTGAACACTAAAACACCTTGAAAGCTATTCTATCCGCAAATAGATCGGCCGCCCGATCCCCCCGCCGCCGTAGAGGTCGATCACCTGCAACACCAGCAAATCCTTCTGCCCGGGATGGAGAAGATCGGTCAAATCCGTCTCCGTGCGGATATAATGCACCGATTTGGCGTGCTCGGTAAAACTGCCGTATTCGGCGACCTTCACCCCGTTCACGTAGAGGCGGTAGGCGTCATCCACCCCTTCGGCCACCAGGGTGATTTTTTTGTTCTTCAACGACGCCGGCGCTTCGATCCATTTGCGATACCAGGCCATCCCGTCGTAACGGTAACCCTGGCGTTCCCAGAGCTGGCTTGCCTGAATCATCGGCCAGTCTTGTTCATCCAGGTCGCTGCGCTCCCAGCCTTGTTGATCCCCGGTCTGCTCCGGATCGAGCTTGAAGCGCCAGTCCGCGTTCAATAAAATGATTTCTTGCACTTTTTCAGCGGCAAATTTACGCAACTCCTCCGGTTCCATGCGGGCGGCCGGGAAGGTATTCGCGGTTTCTTTCCATGCCTGCGCCCACTCCACAATGTGGCCCAGCATCCACTGGCCGGCCTCCGCGGAGTGGTCCAAAGCGCTGGCGATGAACAATCCCTTCCCCACCCGGGTGGCGAAAAGCTGGTCCTGGCGGGTAATATCCCGCTGGTTGTGCATCTCGAAAAAACTCAGCAGGGGGTCCACTTTATCGGCAATGCTCAGCGCCTCCACCGGAATGGCCTGGCTCACCTGGTGGGTGAGGTCGTACTGGTGCAGTTGCAGCATCCGCTGAATTTCGATTTCGCTGAAAACGCCCACCGGGGGCATAAAGAAAGCGCCGCCCCAGAACATGCTCTCCGCGCTGCCTAACCCGCCCGGCCATTGGGAGGGGAACAACAGCACCGCGCCCCCGCTTTCCAGGTAGCGCAGCATCTCGCCGGTGAGGATGCTGGTGGCCAGCAGGGGCTTCTCTGCGGATGGATTCATTTTTCCAATATCGGGAACCGTTACCTCCCGGGCATTGGGCCAGGCGCGGAAAAGCCCGTTCAAATCCGCGTAGCCGGTGTTCAGGTAGGCCACTTTGCCATTGCGATTAGCCGCCATTCCCCAGCCGTTATCCCACTGCTCCAATTGCGGGGCGCGCTCGATCAACGGGCGTTTAGGATCGGTTGGGCGAACCTCGGAAACCTGTACCGGCGCGGCGGTATGTTCGCCGAACCACGCCCAATCTTCCGGTTTCCAGCGGAATTTTCCGGCGTCGTCGATCAGCCCGGAGGTGATGCGGGGCAGGTCGCGGATCAAAAACAGAGTATAACCGCGGTAACGGGGATCGGCGTGGAGCAATTCCACCTGGAAGCGGCGGAACAGCAGGCTGTAGCGGTAGCTT
Source organism: uncultured Calditrichaceae bacterium (assembly GCA_964522165.1). Lineage (GTDB taxonomy): Bacteria > Calditrichota > Calditrichia > RBG-13-44-9 > J075 > JABWBP01. Next base: position 30,759 of record CAZFVV010000012.1, on the reverse strand, counting down.
TGCGGAACCAGGTAATCGCGCACGATATCTTTTCCCGCGGGCACAAGCGCGTTGTAGCGGCTGCGCAACTGCTGCTCGATGCCCAGGCAGGATTCGAAGCAGGCCGGAAACCAGTAGGGATATGTTTCCCCCGGCAGGGGCTGATCGACGCCGTGCAGCCAGTTCGAGAGCGGAACGCCGGGGGTGATTTTTTGCAGGGTATCGGTATCGATCCACACGCTGCCGGCGATGGTCTCGCCCATCATGTAGGGCTTTGCCGGGAGGGTATCCAACTGGGCGGGCAGATCCAGCAGGAAGTATTTGGCCCAGCGGCTGTTGTTCCAGTAATTATCGTCCCCGTACCAATCGGACAACTCCAGGTTGCTCATCCACATCCAGGAATTGTTATCCTGCAACGGGGTCGCGGCCATTTCTTTTGCCAGATTGACCAATTCCGCCATCACGGTTTGATCCTGCACCCCCGCTTCCACGGAGATGCTGCGCAAAATGATCGAAGGATGGTTGCGGTCGCGGCGCAAAAAGGCCGGGAAGAGGCGGCGGTAAGTGGGCAGGCGCGCGGCGGTGAAATCGTTGTGCCAGGTGGGATACTCCTGCCAGATGAACATCCCCATCTCATCGGCGATGTCGTAGAAATAATCCGGCATGTTCATCAAACAGATGGTCTCGGCGTTGAAGCCTAAGCTCTTGATGTAGGCGAACTCCTCGCGCACTGCCTGCGGCGGGGGAGCCGGGCTGACGATGCGGGGATAATATCCCCAGTTCAGCACGCTGCGAATGTGGATGGGTTTGCCGTTCAGCAGCACCTCGCTTCCCGCGATTTCCACGGTGCGGAACCCGAATTTTTGCAAGACCCGGTCGGAGACGCTTTCCGTCCCTTTGGCGGCGAGGCGGGGCAGGCTCACCTCCGCCAGGTACAGCGCGGGGTCTTCAGGGCTCCACATCTTTGCCCCGGGGAGCTTCAGGCGAATCTGCCACTGGTTTTGTTCTGCGTTCAGATGGGTTTGCGCGCTGCCTTCTACCGGGGAGATCGCCGGAGAGGCGCTTTCCGGCTGCGCGGGATCGTAGCGGCGCACGATAAGTTGCGGGGCGGGCAGTTTTTCATCCCATTTCCCGGTGAAATCGACCGAGGCGCGAATTTCGCCGCCGGCCGGATCGGCTTGGAGGTGAATGCCATCCGGTTCCACGGCCACCGGCCCGGTCGCATACATGCGCGTTTCCTGCCAGACGCCCCCGTGATGCGGCGCGACCGCGCTGAGAAATCCCTGGGTGACGTGCCCGGGCAGTTCATCCACGTAGAGCAGCAGTTGGTTGCTGCCTTTTTGCGCTATTCTGGTGGCTTCTACCCGGAAACGGGTATAATCGCCCACGTTGCCGCCTGACCATTTGCCGTTCAGCCACACCCCCGCGACCGTCGCCACGGCGTCGAATTCGATCCAGATGCGCTGGCCGGATGCCAGCCATTCCGCGGGAATGCTTATACTGCGGCGATACCATCCCGCGCCGTTATAAGCAATCCCGGCGACCTGCTCCCAGGCGGCGGGCACGGCGATGGCTTTCCACTCCGGGCTTTCCGGAAGCGCGGCGTGGGGATCCGTTCGGACGCTTTCCGGGATGAGCTCGTCCAGTTCCGGGCTGAGTTGGGGCGGGTCAAACCCTTTGCTGCGATCCGCAACCACTTCCACCAGGGGAGTGGAGGCGCAAAATTCCCAGTCGCCGGAAAGCGAGACGGCCCGGGGACGCTCATTTGCAATAGCTGAGCACCCCAGGCTGATAATGAGAACCGCAGGCAGGCGCTTACGCAATATATCCGGCAGGCTGAATCGAGAGTAAAGCAGGGCGCGCATAATTTTTCTCCTCTTGTGAGTAACAAGTTATCAATGCAAAGTGAAAAATGAAAAGTGAAAAATGCAAAGTGAAAAGCTTGTCCCCGCGAATGCGGGGATGAAAAGTGAAAAATAGAAAGGAATAAGTAATGACTGCTTGATCAGAAATCTGCAAATCGCTACATTTAGCCGGTTTTTGAAATTTGTATCTTCGGGGAGAGCCATGAATCTATTTATTTGCCTGTTTGGGTGTTGGAAAGTATGAAAAACCACAAAATCTTCAATACGAGGTGAAAATCATGTCTAAAAAAGGTGTGCGGGCAGGAATTGTTTTAGCCGCGGCGGCGTTGGTTTCAGGTGGAATTATCTTGACCAATTCCGCTTTTTCCCAGGGTATCAAAGCCGGTGAATGGACCATGGATTATGACGCCGCGCTCAAATTTGCCCAGAAAGAGAAGCTCCCCGTTTTTCTGAATTTCACCGGCTCGGACTGGTGTTCCTGGTGCAAACTGATGCAGCGCAACGTCTTTGCACAGGAGCAATGGTCGCAATATGCTAAAAACCGGATGGTGCTGGTTACCCTCGATTTCCCCAGGAACAAAAGCTTAGTGTCTCCGGAATACGCCGCCCGGAACAACCGCTTGCAGCAGCAATACGGCGTGCAGGGCTACCCCACCTACATCGTTTTGGATAGCGACGGAAAAACCGTTCTCGGCAAATTAGGCGCAGGCCGGGAAAAAACCGCGGAAAGTTTTATCCGGGAAGTGGAAGAGCTGCTCCTGTTCAGCGAAACGGAGATCCAAAAGACCCTTAGCAAATTGCCCCCCGACAAAGCGAAGACCTATCGCGCCACATTAGACCGGCTTAAAACCACCCAGTCGGAATTGGATCGCTGGCTGAGCACCCAGCCGGTGCGGAACGAAGAAAACCTGCAAAAATATAATGACTTTTTAGCCGCAATCGCGCAATCGAAAGAGCAGCTTCAACAATTCAAATGAGAAAGCAGCGCCATGGCAGAATTGATCGATATAATCGCTCCCGAATCCGAGCAGGAAGGCACCGAATCCTTCATGGAGCGCTGGTTCAAGCAGCCCGGGGAGTTTGTGGAGCAGTACGAGCCTCTTCTGGAGCTCAACACTGACAAAGTCACCATTGAAGTGCCGGCGCCGGCGGGGGGCGTTTTAAAGGAGATTTTGAAGCACCCGAATGAGCCGGTCGCTCCGGGAGAGGTTCTGGGGCGGATCGAGATCGCGGAGAAGGCGCAGGTGAAACCAGTTGTCAAGGCCGGGGCTAAAACCGACGCCGGTGTAGAGGCGAAGGAGACCGGGGAGATCGAAGCGCCGGCAACCGCAGCCGGGGAGGCGGCGCAAGAGTTAAGCCCGGCAGTGCGCCGTTTGCTGCGCCAGCACGGCATCGCGCCGGCGCAAATTCGCGGAACCGGGCGGGGAGGCCGGATCACTTTAGAGGACGTGGAAGCCTATTTAGCAGGCCGCCAAACTGCCCCTGCTTCTGCTCCTGCCCCTGACATCCCTTCCCGCAAAATTCCCCACACTCCCATCCGATTGCGCACCGCCCGGCACATGGTGGAGAGCATGTTGCACACCGCCCCGCACGTTACCGCGGTGTTCGACGCGGATCTCTCCGCGGTAATCGCCCACCGGGAAGCAAACCAGGCCGCATTTGCAGAAAAAGGGGTAAAACTGACCTTTACCGCTTATTTCGTGATAGCGGCGGCGAAGGCGCTGCAAGCGCTGCCGGAGGTAAACAGCCGCTGGCACGAAGACGTGCTGGAAATTTTCGAGGATTGCAACATCGGGATTGCCGCGGCCACGGAGAGCGGGCTGGTGGTGCCGGTAATTCACCGGGCGCAAAAATTGGATTTGTTCGGCGTCGCCGGGCGGCTGCAAGACCTTACCGAACGGGCGCGGGAGGGCAAATTGGCGCAGCCGGAGGTTCAGAACGGTACCTTCACCATCACCAATCACGGGATGACCGGCAGTTTGATCGCCACGCCCATCATCCACCAGCCCCAGTCCGCCATTTTAGGCATCGGTAAATTGGAAAAACGGGTTGTGGCTGCGGAAAAGAAAGGGAAGGATGTCGTGGAGATCAAACCGATGGTTTATGTAACCCTGACCATCGATCACCGGGCGCTGGACGGTTTCCAGGCCAACCGGTTTTTGACGGAATTCGTGGAGGCGCTGGAAAATTGGCCTGTGAACGCATAATCCGAGTTTTTATATTTGAACTCAAACAGAAATAGGAGTAATACTATGGAACTCATAAAGAAGAAGTACATTGTTGATGAAAAAAATCGGAAAATTGCGGTACAAATCGATATTAATACCTACCGGAAGATCGAAGAATTGCTGGAAAATTACGCTTTGGTCCAATTGATAAAAGAGACAGAGGATGATGAACTCTTAAGTTTATCCCAGGCAAAGGAATTCTATCAAAAATTGGAAAAGGTGAATTGAAAGTTGAATATCGAAAGCAATTCCTTAAAGAACTTGCAGTAGTGCCCCCGAAAACAAGGAAAACGGTTGAACACTTTGTGTTTGAAGTGGTTCCGCAGTTGAACTCTATCCATGAAAGCGGAAAATTCGAAAGAATGAAGGGATATCGTTCTTACTATAAAGTTCGATTTGGAGAATATCGAGTAGGTGCCAGTACCATCAATGATACAGTGATTTTTGAAAGAGTTTTACATCGTAAAGATATCTATCGCCATTTTCCCTGAACCCTACCATTAACCGAGAGCAAATCCCATGAAATCCAAAAACTTCCTCAAGCGGCTCCTCATCGGGCTTGCCGCAGTTCTGATTCTCATCCAACTGATTCCGGTCAGCCGCACCAATCCCCCGGTTACGGCAGAGATTGCCGCCCCCGCGGAGGTAATGAACGTTTTCCAGCGCTCCTGCTACGACTGCCACTCCAACGAAACCAACTGGCGCTGGTACAGCTACGTCGCCCCGGTTTCCTGGCTCACCGCCCGCGACGTCAGGGAGGGCCGGGAGCACCTGAATTTCTCCGAATGGGGAAGCCTGGAAGCGAAAAAACAGGCTAAAAAGGCTGAAGAGGTTTGGGAAGAAGTCTCCGAAGGAAATATGCCCATGAAAATTTACGTTCTGGCGCATCCGGAAGTGAAATTGTCCGAACCGGAAAAAGAAGCGTTGCGGCAATGGGCCATGGCCGCGGAGGAGCGGGAGGATGAGTAGGGGAGGACACCAACTACCGCCCCGGGTTTCCCCAGGCCGGATCGACCGCCGGATACGCCAGGCGGTTCACCCCGCTTTTGTAAAGCTGCAT
>CAZFVV010000012.1:0-25527 GCA_964522165.1 uncultured Calditrichaceae bacterium | reverse complement strand
CCGGATCGACCGCCGGATACGCCAGGCGGTTCACCCCGCTTTTGTAAAGCTGCATGCTTGCCCAGCGGGATTTCTGGAAATCGATTACCGTGACGGTGTCCAGCACCGCCTCGTAAATACTCACGGGATAGCGTTCTTTCAATAAATCGATATGTCGGTTCAACGCTGTCAGGGAAGCCTCGTGATAAGCCTCCCGCCGCGCCCGTTCGTACAGCGCGGAAAGCACGGGTTCCTCTTTCCGCCCGGTTTTATATCGCTGCTTGTTTTCAGCGAAGAACTCTCTTACCTGCTCGTCGCCGATCTGTACCTCGCGGGTAAAATGGCGCCGCGCCGCTTCATACACCCACTTGTCCCGCCAGAGCGCCAGTTCCGCTTGCACCCCCGGCTGTTCTTCCAGATTCTTTTTCCGCGCCTCTGCCGCCAGAAAATAGTCGCGTATGCCTTCCGCTGCGGCGTCCTTCAGGCGCTCTGAAAAGGGGCGCTTATCCTTCGCGGTGGAGGCGATACGCCCGGGCCGGAAATACTCCAAAAATTCCTCAAAGGTGATTTTTCCGCCGTTATATACCGTAAAAGGCTGCGCCAAATTCTCCCGAAGCGTTTTCAGGGCCGGCAGAGTTTCCGGGGCGTGATGAACCGCCTCCTTGAAACCGGCCTGCCCCGGGGGAGCCGGTCCCGGGGAGGATTGAGAACTCTCCCGGCTTTTTTCCCACTCCACCAACGCTTTGCCGAGCAGGTTGAGCGCCTTTCCGGGGGTGGATACGCCCCGGGATTCCATCAGGCGAACGCCGTAGCGCTCCAACTCTGCATAGAACTTGCGATAAAAGACGATTTGCTCGAAAGTGGAAGCTTTGGCGAGGTATTCGTTTTCCGTAACCGCCTTGCGGCGAATGTCCAGCACCTGGAAGATGTAATACCTGTCGTTGAGGAAAACCGGCTCGGAAATATCCCCGTAGGGCAGGTCCTGGATCGCCTCCAGGAGTTCCGGCGGCGCTTCCAGGGCGTTCAGGTAATCGGATTCCAGGTCCTGGGGATTGATGCGCAATTCCGGGTTGCCGCGCAGTTTTTCATCCACCACTTCGGCGTAGCCGCGCTCCCGCATCGCCCGGGCGGTCTCTTGCGCTTCCTCCGCGCCCGGCTCTACCCAATAGCGGAATTTGAAGCTGACTTTCGACTGATTGATCGCTTCGCGGATTTCTTCCGGGGCAACTTTGATCTTGTTCTTCACTTCTGTTTCGATCAGGGCCTCGATCAGCAGCTCGTTCAGGAGCATGCGCTCGGATTCCCTGATCCAGCCGGCCTGGTGCAGCCCTAAACGATAGCCTTCCAGGGCCAGCAGCTTTTCGTTGATCATGTATTCCAGGTAGGTTCTTTTGCGATCCGGGCCGGTTTTGAGGTGCGCGAAACCGCTTTCGTAACTGCGCTGGAAATCCTGCACGGTAATAAGTTTATCCCCCACCCGGGCAACCGCCTGCTCTTCTCCCCCGCGGATTTCCTTTTTCTCCCCGCAGGAGAGCAAGAGCAACAGCGCCAGACCTGCAAAAATCTCCGCCGTGCAAGACCGGTTGACCTCACCCAACCCCTCCCTCGCCCTCCCCGTCCCTCTCCTGCAGGAGAGGGAAGGGGAGGGTTGGGGTGGGGAGGGGTGAGGTTTACCCTCTCTCTTTATTAAACCATTCCACTGATTTGGCGGTGTAGTACTAATTTTCATCTCAATCGAAAATGATCCCCACCGAGAAGCGGTGGGCGCTTTCCAGCACCCCCCAATCGGAATAGGCGTAGTCGATGCGGAAACCGACGCGGCTTTTGCCCGGCTCGAAATAGTCGATGCCCCCGCCCAAGGTCAGGCCGTTGATGGCGTCTTCTTCGAACAGATTTTCATAACCGGCGCGCAGGAAAAAGATGCCCGCGTAGCCGTATTCTACTCCCAAGTTGATGCTCTCGGTGGTATTGCTGGGGTGATTCAAGTCCCCTGCGAGCATAAAACTGCCGAAAGCCCCTAAATCTCGCTGGTACGAGATGCCGGCCCGGAAGAGCAGCGGGAGGTCATACCCATTGGTATTATAAGCCGCGGGAATGCGGTCCACGTTCTGGTTTTCATCATCGGGGTCCTTGGTGGTATCCAGGTCGCGGCCCTGCAGGCGAAGCTGGCCGCCGAAATTGCTCATGCTCATCCCCAGCCGCAGGCCCTCCACGGGGGTACTGTAAAAGATGCCCAAATCGAGCGCAAAAGCGCCCCCGCTTTCGTTCCAGATTTTTTGGTTGATGTATTTCCCGGATATTCCGAAGCTAAAATGGCTGGTAAAGGCAATGGCGGCGCTGAGAGCCACGGCGTAGTCCCGCGCGCCGTAGATTTCCCCGGTGCCTTCAGGTTCTTCCACGGTGCGCACGGGCTGCTCGCCGTAGTTGAGCATGATCAGGCTGGCCCCGACAGAAGTTCTCATAAACGGCAGGGGCAGGGTAGCGCCGATAAAATCGTAATTGGTATCCACCAGCCATTTGTTGTGCATGAACTCCACCTGGATGTTATCCATCCAGACGATGCCGGCGGGATTGTAGTAGAGCGCCGAGGGATCGTTGGCGACGGCGACATAAGCGCCGCCCATGGCCATGGCCCGCGCGCCTACCCCAATTTCTAAGAACGCCGAGGCGCTGGTACCCACGTTGCTTACCCCGGTGCCGGACAGGATGGGAGCCCCGGGTTTGGATTGGGAAAAAACCGCTCCGCCGCCGCAAATCAGCAGGGCGAACAAGATTAGCAATAACATACTTTTCATCTTTGGCCACCTAAGTTGTGCTGTGTTTTTTTTCCCGGTTTCTTAATCCTGAACGGAATACGCATTGTGTATTTCGTATTTCGTATTGATGAAGAGCATGGAACATAATGCGTGATATCCGTTACTTAATCACCGCAAATTTCCCGGTTTTCTTTCCGACGCCGGGCGCTTCCACCACGTAGAAATACATTCCGTGGGCGATCTCCAGACCGTCTTTGGTGCGCAGATCCCAGGAAGCGCGCCGGTTGGCCTCCGTGGCGCTGTGCTGAATCCGCTGCACCAGCCGCCCGGAAACCGTAAAAATGGTGATGCTGCACTCCCGGGGCAGGTTAACGAAGTCGATCCGCCGGTCTCCCCGGCCCTCGGCTTCATTATATACCTTGCGCTCCAGGGGGTTTACCGCGATATAGGGGTCCGGCACCACGTAGATATTGTCCAACTCGTTCGCGGCTTTGGTATTGTTGAAATCATTCCCCACCACGGTAAACTCGATCGCATCGTGGCGGTCGAAGGTCTTGCGGGTAACGATCTTGAAAACATCACCCGGTTGGGGAGGAATGCGGGCGCTGGAGTCCACATTGGCCGGGAAAGAGAATCGCGTTTTATAGAGCGACGAGGGCGGCGGGGGGGTTTTTCTCTTGGAAATTGTAATTTCATCATTGTGATCCAGTATGCCCGGCGTCGATTGGTCGATATAGAAAAAATCGAGTTGAAAGGTATTATCCGCATCGGTCACGTCCCAGATTTGGAAATTAGACCGCCGGTTGTTCAGAGAGGTGTCCGCGTTCATTTCCATCACCCGGATTTCATAATCCCGCCCGACGCGCTGGAATTGCGATTCGGTGAGATCGATGAGCGCCAGGGGGGAATTCCCTTTGGTCCAGGAGGAGGCGGCGACGTCGATGCGGGTAGAATCGTTGTGCAGCAGCAGGCGCAGCCCTTCAACGATATATTGTTCGTTGAAGTCGTTGTTCCGGGGGTTTTCATAATTGCCTAATATAACGCCTTCGGTCAGCGAGGTTAAGACCATGTGGTTCACTTTGCCGGTATAAACCAGGGGGTCCAGGAATTCGTACTGCCCGTTATCGCCGAATTCCACCCGGTAGCGATGGTTGGTTTTAACGGTGAGGGGGTTATAGAACTGGATTTCGATGCTGCCGGTGCCGATGCCGGAAACATGCTCGAAACCGGCCTCGCTCACCTGCGGGTCCACCCATCCCCCGGAGCGTTCGGTGGGAATCACCGCCGCGGTATTGGGGTCGAAAGCGATGGGGCGGCCTAACAGGTCGAGCTGGATGTTGACGGGCGATTCCGTGGGAGAGATCGAGGATAATCCTTGCTTGGTTGAAATGCCCAGGTCGAAAAAATCCGGGTGGTAGCCCTGGTCGAGCGCGGCCACGGCGTAATAATAGGTTCTCCCGTTGATCACCGTGGTATCCACGAAATGGTGCTGCAAGCCGCCGTCCGTACCCATGTTGTATTTCACCCCCAAATCGCTGCCGGGGCCGATCTCGCTGCCGATGCTGATGGGGTGAAGCCCTTTTAACCCGTTATTCAGGTCGAAAATCGCCATGGGCTTGAACAGGAAGGGGTTGCCGAACGCGTCGGTGATGGTTTTGATCTCGTTGAAAGTCGGGTCGGTGCTGCGGTACACGTAGTAGGCTTCAAAATCCGCCCCGTAGATAGGATCGCGGGAGCGTTCCGCGCCGCTGTCCCACTCTAAAAATACCCGCAGGTGGTCGCCGTTGGCGATGAGGATAGGCTGGCGGGGCGGTTTGGCAAAGTTGTAGTCGTTATCGTAGATCACCTGCATGGTGCGCTTGTTGCGGAAAATATCCTCATAATCGTTGCCGAACACCAGGGCGATGGCGTAGCGCTGCCGGCGGTCCACCCCGGCCAGGGGAATGTAGCCGCTGCCGTAGGAGACTGAAATATCGTTCTGGTAGCCGGGCACGATGATGTGGGTCCCCGGCGGAATCTCGGTATTCCAATAGTATTCGTCGTTTAGGGCGCCGTAGCCGTTGGGGTCCCCGGTGTAGCGGAGGTAGAAAGAGGTCAATCCCACCTGGTCGCTTTCGTCGTTATCGGTGCGGTCAAAATTCGGCTCTCCGTCGGTGGGGATGCCGTCGGCCTCGCCGTCATCAGGGCCGGGGTATTCAAAAAACTCCGGCCCCAGGCCATCTTCGCCAAGATCGTCATTCAGCGGTTCCCAGTCTAAGCGCCCGTTTTCATTCAGGTCTTCCCCGGGGTCTAAAATGCCGTTGTAGTTCAAATCTTCGTTGTCATATATACCGTTGCCGTTCAGGTCTTCCCAGGGTCGCCAGTCTCCGTCGTTGTCGATGCCGTCGTACTGGCTTTCGTCGATCATTCCGTCATTATCATTATCCACCCCATCGGAGGCCAGGCCGGGGCTTTCCAAAAAGGCGAACCCAAAATATCCCAGGGGCAGGCCCTGGTTCGAGGTAAAAGTGCGGTTCCAGGCATAGGTAATGTCATCCAGGCTATCGAAATCGGCGTCATCGAAGGCATACTCTCCCCCCAGGTCCGGGTCGATATACATGCCCACGATGCAGGTGGGCAATTCTTTGGCAGAATCCAGCAGGGCAATGTCGTAAATGCAGATCATAATATCTTCCGCCAGGCGGGCGTTCCACTGGTAGGCGCGCGCTTCGATTTCAATGCCCAGCCCCCGCCTTCCTTCCGGCCAGGGCCGGGGATCGTCGAAGGGATAGTACTCGAATTCGTCGTTTTCCCGGTCATCCATTACGTAGTAAGATTCCTGGTCGGCGCGGGCATAAGCGCCGTATTCCCCGTTCCAGCGCGAGGCGCGTTTGCTGGGGCGAACGCCGTCATCGCCCGGAAATGAACCGATGGGCCAGTCGGTCGGCCAGGTCTCCCGGCGGTGGCTCATGGCAAACCAGGCGACCTGGTTTTGCATGCTCACATCCAGCGCCCCGTTGCCGTTGAAATCCTCCGCGGGCTGCAGAATGCCGTCGCCTTCCCCAAAGTCTCCCGTGTCGGGTAAACCATCAATCCCCAGATCCTCGCTGATGCCTTTGACAATCGGCGTGGAAAGGGAACCCGGGATATCCATATTGTAATACCCCGGCAGGGGCATGGTGGCGTATTCATGGGTCCCGTCCGGCGAAATTTCCTGCACGGTATTATCGGAAACGATGTGGAGGGTATCGCCGTTGTGGTTCACCACTTCCGCGGCCACGTAAAAGAAGGCCCGCCAGATATAATCCGAACGTTCGGCTCCTTTCGGCCAGCCGATCCGCAGGCCGTAGTTGTTGCCGGATTCACCCTGGGAAATCACCCCGGAGTTGGTAACCGGCCCGGTGACCAGGTTGCCATCGTGCATGGCGATCTGGCGGTACTGGGAGTGTCCCTCTTGCACGGTTTTGGCGCCTTTGGAAAAGCGGGAATACCCCCGGGTGTTGTGCAGGGATCCCTGCCCCTGTTGCGATCCCGGCTCTCCCTTTTTGATATTCTGGGCAACGATCGCATCGCTGCCGGCCAGCATGAGCAATATTGGTAAAGCGCTCCATGCGGTAAGGAGATTTTTCAAGCGCCGGCGTAAAAATGAATCTGGCTTCATCATAGCGTTCCTGTTCAGGTTGCTAACTGGTTCTTAAAATTTCACTTCCATCCCTAACTCGATTTTCCGGGGAGTAGAGAAGAAGTCCGGGTTCAGGATCACTTCTTCATAGGTGAAGTGGCCCTCTTTTTCCAAGCGTTCGAGGTATAAAGCCATCTCCGAGGGGCGCATGGCATTCCGATCCGCCCGCCCGGTGGTGGCATAGACCTCTTCATGATTCAAATGGTCGAAAAGATTGTCGATTTTCAGGAAAAGTATGGTTTGGAGACTAAAAAATCGCAAATCCTTCTTCGCTTTTAAATCCACGTTCCAGCGCAGCGGTTTGAGGGCGGCGTTCTTATATTCCAGATCATTCAACTCCGGGTTGGCGAAGAGATCCGGGGTGAATGGAGTTCCGGCGTTCAGCCAGCCCACCAGGCCGACGCTCCAATTTCGTTCTTTCACAAAATTGACAAACGCGTTGAAGGTGTGGCGCTGGTCCCAGTCCAGGAAATTGATTTGCCGGTCCGCGAAAGCCACCGGCTCGCCGCCGATTTGCGTGGAGGTATAGATCAGTTGCAGCGCCTCCGGGCTGGAAGAGCTGCCGTTGGCAAAGGAAAGCGTGTAGTTCATGCCCCCGTTGACGAACCCGCTTCGCTTGGTAATCCCGAAGGTCACCCCCCGGGAGTTGCCGTAATCGCGGTTGACGTAGCGGCGATAGGTGACATTGTCGATGGTTTTCAGCTCTTCGATGCCCAACAGGTTTTCAAAATCTTTATAGTATGCGGTGACGTCCACGGCAATGTCATCGGTAATGCCCTGCTGCAAGCCGATCTCGTAGGCAATGGTTTTTTCCGCTTCCAGGTCGGCGTTGCCCAGGGTTCGCCCCTCCAACTGGAATTTGCTCACCGTCACCAGGGGTTCGTTGTACATGCGCTGGAAGCTGGGCATCTGGAAAAAGTGCCCGTAAGCGCCGTGGAAGTGCCCCCGGGAGGAGATCGGGAAAGAAATTCCTAAGCGCGGGCTGACCTGGTACTTTACCGTGGCGTCTTGCAGGTTGGCGTCGATGCCTAAGTTAAAGGATTCGGTGCGATAATTGATGGGCACTCTTTCGTTGGGCTGGAAGAGGTCCAGACGCACTCCCGCGTTGATGATAACGTTGCTCAATTCAATCTTGTCCTGCAGGTACACCGCCAGCTCCAGCGGCTCGATGTTGAAGTCGCGGTAGAGATTGGCCTCGCTGTCTGCCGCGGCTACAAAACGGGTAGTGCCGTAAATGTTCTCCCAATTGTTCCAGTAATCCAACAGGTTGGTCCAGTACTCCTCGAAGGTAAGGGATTCGCCGAACTGCTGCCGGGGATCGGTTGGAAATGCATTGTTGGTCCACTCCGTAGAGGCCCGGAAACCCCGCCCATATACATTGATAAAATGTTTTTTCAGCTCCATCCCGGCTTTGATGAAGTGGGATTTATGAACCAGCCAGTTCATATCCGCAGTCACCAGGTACTGGTCGCGGAATCCCTTTCCATCTTTGCCGGTATAAAAACCATCCGTGGCGCCTAAGGAAAAGCCCTGGGAAAAAGAGGTGATCGGTTGAATCCCCGGCTGCCCCGGCGCTGCCGCCACCAGGTTGTCCTTGTAGAAATAACGCTCCCCGTCATTGTGTTGGAAAGAGGCGCTCAAATTATAGAAAAACCGTTCCGAAAGGGAGTGCTGGAAGCGGAAGAAGTGGGAGTGTTCCCAGATGCGGGACTTCCCCGAACCATCCGGTTGATAACGGCGGAACTGGTCTAAACCGGCGCGGTCGGGGTCTTGAGGGCCGTTATATTCATCATAAGAACCGAAGGCCTGGTACGTGAGGGATACGTTAGGATGGGGACTATAGATCAATTTGGCGTTGAGGGAGTTGGAAATGCCGGTGGTCAGCGGTCCCTGGGAGCGGTCGCCGGTCTTCAGGGAATCGGGAATGGTGATAAATCCCTGCGAGGAGCCGCCGCCGTAGTGCTGTATCCATTGGGTGTATGCCGCAATTCTCCACCCGTCGATGAGGTTGTAGCGCCGCTCGTACCAATCTAAGCTTTGCCATTCATTGAATCTTCCGGAGACGTAAAATCCCAAATTGTTGGAGAAAATCGGCCCGGTAAGGCTGAATTGAAGATCCTTTTCCGCCAGGGGGTCGAAATTACTCACCCCGATGAAGATGTCGTTCTGGGCGCTCAGCCAGTCTCCCGCGTAGAACTGCACGTTCCCGTCGAAGGTTTGCGAAGGCCTTTTGGTGACGATGTTGACGACCCCGGACTGGGCTGCGCCGTATTCCGCGTTAAAGGTTCCGCTGATCACTTCCAGTTCCTGGATCATATTAGTTTCCACGTTCACGTTGCTGCCGCCGTTCTGGCTGTAGGGATTGCTCACCGGAACGCCGTCGATCACGTAAGTTACTTCCCGGGCCCGCCCGCCCCGGAAATGCAGTTGTCCCCCGACGCTTACGACCCCCGGTTGGAGCGCAATCACTTCTTCCACTTCCGTCACCGGCATCATTTCCACGGTTTCCGAAGACACCACCGCGGCGCTATGGGTGCGATCCAGCTCGATGATCGGGCGTTTGGCCTCGATCACCACGGTCTGCCCTTCCACGGCCTGGGAGGACATGGAAATATTCAGGGTTGTGGTGCGGTCCACGCTCACTTTCACGTTCTCGATGGTAATCGGCGCGTAACCGATATAGTGAGCGGCTAACTGGTAGATGCCGGGGGGTACGTTGAGAATCACGTAAAAACCGTCCTGGTCCGTGGATGATCCCAGGTTGGTGCCTTCTATCATTACATTTGCGCCGATCAAGGGCTCGCCGGTAGATTCATCCTTAACCGTACCGACGATCTTGCCGGTGGTTCCGGCAAAGGCGGGCGCCAGGTTCAGCAGCAGCAGAACCGAAAGGATTTGGCCGTATCTTGAAACGCGCATATAAAAATCCCTTTCGCTGTGGTTTGAAGCGTGAAATACAAATAGAATAAAGTCAAGGGTTGTTAACGAAATCGAGGCTTTTCCCGGGGCGACCGGAAAGAGGCAATACGTAGAACAACCGGCAGCAAGTGAAAGGAAGAATTTACAAAAAATTTCCGCTTAAGCAAGAGGCGGCGTGAGGTTTTTGAAAATTTTTCGCGCATTATTCCGGGTTTCCGTCTTCGCCGCAATAACACGCGTCGCCCTGGTATTTATCCCATTGCGCTTTGAAGCTTTCCAGGGCTTCCAGGTACGCCAGGATGGCCTGTTTTCCCCGGCAGGCTTTTTCCCCATCTATCAGCAGGGGAGGATTCCCGCCTTGAGGAAGACGCGATGAATCCACAACGAAAATAACCCGGTGCGCCAGCACCAATTCTCTCAACTTATCCTGGATTTGCTCGCATTCCGCGCACTCTCTATGCCGGTAAAATTGAAGCACGGGGAGGCTCCCTGTTTGTTAAAGAGGTAATTCCGATACTGGAGGTGATGCGTATTTCGTATTCCGTTTTACGCACTACGAAATACGCAATACGCATCACTTCCCCGGCAGCAAACGCAGCAGGCTCTGCTTCCGCTCATACACGCGTTCCCGGTTGAACGGCGCCGCCCAGCGCTCACCGTTCCGCATCAGCGCCAGGTGATCGTCATAGTGCGGGCTGAGGGGATTGCCGGATTGCCCCAGGTTGGTGTGAATCGTGAAATTGTCGATATCCGACCAGTCCAGGATGAATCTCATGCTCGGCCCCGCGGCGCAGAAGAACGTTTCCTTTTCGGCTTTCCAGATTCTGAAATTGGCGTTTGGGGAACCGTTATCTCCTCCAACCGGGAAGGGTCCCCGGTTCAAATTAAGCCAGTAGTCGAGAATTTTCACCCGCGAGAGCGGGTGGTTAATGGCTAATTTGCTGATCTCGCCGTAATTTTTTCTCCCGAAAACTTTCAGCACCTCTGCCAGGGTAGCGGCAGATATGTCAAGTGCGGTTTCCACCCGATCCACGGTTCGCCGGTCGTCGATCAGGGGTTCCAGGTTGGCGGTGAGCACTTCTTCCTGCAAAAACTGGCCGGTTTCCCATTTCTCGCCCAATTCGTCCTCAAAAATCGCCTTGCTGAGAAATTGCCACCACAACGCAAACAGCGCCGCAGTGCGGTTATCCGCCGACATCCCGCCGCTCCAATCTTGAATCTCTTTTGCGAGACCGGGATTGTTGAGCCGGGCGGCGCCTCCGGCCATCAAATCCTTCCAGCGCAACGCCAGACCGGATACTAGGTCGAGCTGCATTTCCGCAAAGTATTCCGGCGAATATCGTTCTTTTTCGGAGAGCCATTCCTCCACCCGGGTGATGCGGTAAGGGTCGTAAAACCCCGGAAGCGGGTAGGGCCAATTTTCGGAAACCACCCGGTTGTTGCAGGTGGCCAGCCAGCCATTTTCGGGATTGAAGGCGTGAGGGGTTTGCGCCAGGGGGTAGTAGCCCTGCCATTGTTTGCTGGAATCTTCCCCGGCGATTTGCACGAAGGCATCGGAGAAATTCCGTTTGGGAATCGGCGCCCCCAATTGGTAGCCGATATTCCCGGCAGCATCGGAGTACATCCAATTGACGTCCAGCGCCCCAAAAGCGGTGACCGCTTCGCGGAATTCCTGAAAATTGGCGGCGCGGTGCAGCTTCAAGGCGGAGCGCACCATGTCCCCGGCGTCGAAATCATAGCCGGCCCATTTCAGAGCGATCACGGAAGCGGAATCCATCTCCACCACCGGCCCCCGGGGCGTGAAATAGACCGGCTCCCGGCGGGGTTGGTCTTCTCCCTGCACCCGGATCTCTTCGTAAATCGCCCGCAGGGGTTGGGAACCGTTCTCCGCCAGAATGCTCAGATTGTCGCGGGAATTCCAGGCATAGCGGAAATAATCCAGCAAGTCGATAGATGCCACGGTGAAGGAATAAGCAATCGTTTCATTGTGCCCCATGACCACCGCGGGAAGCCCCGGCGCGGTAACGCCTAACACGTCCGTGCCTTCCCGGGAGTGCAGCCCCGCGATATACCAGAACCCCGGGGCGCGGTACACTTCTAAGTGGGGATCGCTGGCGTGCAGCGCCGCGCCGGTGGCGGATTTAGCGGGCGCAGCCGCCCAGGAGTTGGAAGCGCGCGACATCCGCAGCGGAAAGGCGTCGTGCTGGAAAAGGGTTTTTAGGTAGCGGTCCGGCACCGTGGGCGGGGACCAGCTTTTTTCGCGGTTGATCAGCGGTTTGATCTCCTCACCCAATACAGTCGCCAGGGTGTCGAACTGCAGGTCGCGGTCCATCAAAGAGTGGGCGTACCAGGTCTGGTACACCGCGATTCCTAAGCAATCCTCCACCTGCCAGGGGCGGGGGGAGAGGCGCAGGAGAACGAATTCCGGGGGCAGCACGGTTTTATAGCCGATCCAGGCGTTGACGCCGTCGCAATAGCGCTGCAGAACTTCCCGGGTGGCGGGGTCCAGCCGGGGAGCGTCTTCCCGCGCTTTGCGGGCAAAGCCGATACGGCGCTGGCGAACATCCACCTCATAAGCTTCTTTACCGAATAGCTCCGCCAATTCCCCGGCCACCACCCGCCGCACCAGCTCCATCTGGAATAACCGTTCGGAGGCGTGCAGCCAACCCAGGGCAAAGAACATGTCGCCATCGCTCTCAGCCCACACCTGGGGGATGCCTTTGGCGTCGAAAGTGATCTCCACGGGGTTTTGAAGCCCGGCAACGGAAAGCTCCCCGGCGTAATCGGCCACGGAGAAAGTGAGTATCCGGCGCCCCCCAAACCAGGGCAGCACTACCAAAAACACAGTTCCCAGCGCGGTAATCTTGAGAAATCTCTTCAATGCGCCTCCTTTAAATTAACGAGGGGGGAATGTAGCCAATTCAGGGAGTTTTTCAAAATCTTTCAGGAAGCTTACAGTCCCGAGAGACTCTTCACCGCTGCCAACTCTCACCGCTCAGGATCTCTCCCAATTCTGCATGAATGTGGCTTCTTCAATCAATTCTTCCCGCAGCGGTATGATTAAATCCCCCGCTTCCGACCAGCAGGCTTCCCGCCGATTCACCGCCAGCGGTCAGCTTTTTTAGCTGAAAGCTGATTGCTGACGGCTGATAGCTGGTCACAGCAAAAATCAATCTGTGTAATAAGAAATTACCCGCGAAATCGACTCCTCGCACACTTTGCAGAAGCTGAGCGGCGACTTGGAGAACATAATGCAGTTCAACATCGGGCGGTACAGCCCGGCGGAGGCGTAGCCCGCGCCCTCGAACGCGCCCACTTTGCCCCAGGATTTGCTTTTCTTCAGGTAGTCGTAATTTTTGACGGTCTGCTCCAGGTCGCGGGCGTTGTATTCATCCTGCAACCTGGCGATTTCTTCTTGCCCTCCGCTGCTGCGCTTCAACTCCGCGATTCTCTCGTTCAATTCCCGGCGTTTTTGCTGCCAGGCCAGGTCGGAAGCGTCGTAACCCGCTTTTTCCCAGGGAGTGGGAAGTTTGACCTTCGGGGAGAGCAGGTGTTTCCATTTCAGATTGGCGGGGTCGAGCAGGGCGGTGATGTTTGGCTCCAACGGCTCGCTGCCGCGGGGATAGAATTCGTTGTAAGCCACGGAGGAGGTGTAATACTCATCCGCCAGCCCGGCAAAGGAGTGCCCGAATTCATGGATGAACAAATACTCCTGCCAGGTGTTGTCCGCCGTGAAGGTGCAGAACAGGTTGTAAATTCCCCCGCCGCCGTAGCGCTCATGGTTTACCATGATGTAAATGGCGTCATAAGGGACGTGGGCGGCCAGGTCGCGCACGGCCTTATTGTCTTCGGTGAGCAGGTAGCGTTCCGAACCCAGGGAGTTGAAAGTGGCGTTCAACACCGTGTTTTTATAGGAAAGATGGCCGGGTTCATCCACCCCGCTCTCTTCCGAGGGCTTGAAAACGCCGTACACGTTGAATTTATCTTTGTTGGAAGCGTACGGTTCCGGTTTGAACAGCACTTCGGTAAAGCGCTTCAAATCCGAGCGGAATTTGCCCTCTTCCGCGGCGGTGTAGCCTTCCCCGAGGATCACCACGTCCACTTTGAGGTGCGGATCGCCGTTTTCCAGGCTCTTGATCACTTTAACCTGGCGATCTTTCACTGCATCGCGGATGACGCCCAGGCTGTCGGGATCGATCTTGCTGCGGAAAATTTCTTCCAATTGCTGATCCTTTTTCCGGCGCTCCAGGGCAAAGATGATCTTGCTTTTGGGGCAGGGGATCATGGCCGATTCGTGATAGGTGCGTTTGACCCCTTCCGCCGCCGGAGAAGTGGTTTTATACTCCCCGAAGTAGCTGTCGAATCCCTTCGAGAAGATCAAATTGCCGGAGGCGGCGTCGTAAATTTTAACGAAGTAGCCGCCCTGGTTGAAGGGATACAGCAAATTTGTGGCGCTCCCGGCCCAGGTTCCATAGCGATACACCCGGTCGAGGGTAATCAACTCCGATTGCGCGTCGCCGAGGTGGTAATAGTCGATGCGCAGGGTCTGATCTAGGAAATACGCCTCGAATTGGGGAGCGGGATTTGCCCCGGCAAGCAGGGGCAGGAAGAGCATCAGAAATATCATCAAATTGGGCTTTTTCATGTTTACCTCGCTGATTTTGTTAGTGCTCGTTGCTATCGCCAAAGGCCGCCGTCAGAACTGGATAATTCCCGAACTCTGCGTGATTCACGCTCTCGAAACGGAGTTTCTCGGTTAGTGCGTTCCCAAACGGAGTTTGGGAACGAGTAAGAACTGCCCCTGCTTCTGCTGTTCCCTCAGCGCAGCACAAATCCCTGCTGCAACGGATCGGTCGGGTCGATCAGGAATTCATGCCGCCCGGTGAGATGCGCGGTTCCTTCCACTTCCGGAATGACCGCCGCGTGGGGGCCGAAGCGGGTCTCCCGCACTACCCGCCCGCTGAACCGGCTCCCGATGATGCTCTCGATCACCAGAGACTCCCCGATCTTGACCTCTCCCCGGGCATAGTGCAGCGCCATGCGCGCGCTCACCCCGGTGCCGGTGGGGCTGCGATCCACTTCGCCTTCTGCGAAAATACACACGTTGCGGCTGTGGGCGCCGGGGGATAGGGGAGGGCCGATAAAAATCGTACCGTAGAGAAAATTCAAATCTTCCTCGAAGGGGTGAGCGATCGGGCGGGCGGCCATCACTGCACGTTTGATCGCCATGCCGGTCTCGATCAGCGCCCGGTAATGCGCCGCGGTGCAGCCCAGGCCGGCGTCTTCCGCCTGCACAAAGGCGTAAAACGCCCCCCCGAAGGCGAGATCGTATTTTATTTTGCCCAACCCTGCCACTTCCACGATTTCATCCAGCGCCAGCACAAAAGAGGGCACATTGTGGAAGTACACGCTCCTGACGGTTTCGCTTTCGATACGCGCGTGGGCGGTTACCAGCCCGGCGGGGGTGTCGATCTTCACCGTGGTTTCCGGCGCTTGCAGCGGCAGCATCCCGGTTTCCAGCGCCGCTTTGGTGACTGCAATGATTCCGTGCCCGCACATGGTGCTGAAACCCTCGTTGTGGGTGAACAGCACCCCGAAATCCGCTCCTTCGCTAACCGGCCCGGTAATAATGCAGCCGTACATATCCGCGTGGCCGCGCGGCTCCCACATCAGCGCGGTGCGGAGGTGGTCCCACTTCTCTTTCGCCTCGCGGCGGCGGGCTAAAATAGTATCGCCTTGCAGCGCCGGGAAACCTTCGACGATCACCCGCAGCGGCTCGCCGCCGGTGTGGGCGTCGATGGCGGTGATTTTAAGCCAATCCCCGGGCGGATTCCAGTTGCGGAAGCCCTGCATCTTTGTCGGTAGATTTTGTTTCATGGCGCCTGGGTCGTTTTGGGTTCGCTCTTAATATAGTACATCGCGGCAGAGTTAGTCCGCCGCCAGGTTTACTGGTTGCGAAGTTCAACTTCGCAACCCAATTGCGTGCCGAAGTTGAACTTCGGCACGAAGATCGACGGACTTTCTCTGCCGGGGAGTACTAGAAAGGTGTAGAGTGCTGGAGATTCCCGCATTCGCGGGAATGCCAACCTTGATACGCCCGCTGTCATTCCCGCGAATGCAGGAATCTCATAATTTAAGTTTCCAACTCCCAATATCTGAGCGTTTGGGTTTTTAGGGAACAGGTAAAAGACCTCAAAGGTTTGGAAAACTTTTGAGGTCTCTTCAATTCAGATCACTTCAACAAAAGCATTTTGTACGATTGCACAAACTCCCGGCTTTCCCTTAGAGAGCCTGCAGAGATTCGGTAAATATAAATCCCGCTGGAAACCGGCTCCCCGGCCTGGTTTTTACCGTCCCATTGCAGCGCTTTATAACCGGCGGCCTGGTGCTCATTGGCGAGGGTGCGCACCTCCTGGCCGAGAATGTTGTAGATTTTGAGCGTTACCCGGGAATCCGCCGGCAGGTCATATTTGATAGTGGTCGTGGGATTGAAGGGGTTGGGAAAGTTATGGTGCAGCTTGTATTCTTTCGGCAGGGCGGATAAGGGATCGATCCCGGTGATAATTTGATTTTCTACCATGGCGAAGACGGTGTCATTGGAAGTAATCACGTCCCCGCTGAGCGAGACCATTGCCATCACCTGGTATATTTTGGGAACCGCGAGGTTGGCGGTAGCGGTGAAAACATAGATATAGACCTCGCCGGGATTGAGGGTGGTATCCACAACTTCCGTAAAGGTGATTCCCCCGTCGATGCAGAATCCTACCGGGAAATTGGAGATCGGCTCCCAGCCGAAATTCCGTAGCTTGACAACAACCGGCTCGGCGCTGCTGAGATTGCTTCCGCTCACCGGCGAGATAATGGAAAGCAGCGCGGCGTCTTTGGCCGCCAGGGCCATCTGTGGAAATACGATGTTGTCGATCCAGGCGCAATCCTGCCCCCCGACCACGGAATAATCTTTTGCGTACACCCACTTGAGGATATGCACGCCGCTGCCGATGGGGTAAGTTTCCTGCGACCAGTCCACCGCGCCGGACCATTCTCCTTGCTTGATATTGTCGATATAAAATTCCAGAAAATCGTAGTCCGCCTCCGAGGAAACTTTCTTGTAGAAAGAAATCACCCCGGGAGAAAAAACCGTTACCGAGAGGGAGAGCGAAGAATTTTGTTGATGATTGATGGGGCCTGATTTGGCGCAATAACTGCCCTGGTACGGAGCAACGCTGCTAATCTGCCAGGGCTGGTTCCCGCCCTGAATCCAGTTGTAATGGGTAAAGTTGCCGGTCTCGAAATCCTCGTCGATGCTGCCCACCGTTTCGGTGAAGGTGTGCTGGGTTTGATAAGCCCCGGCGGCGAGGCCGGCCAGCAGCTCCACCGGGGTAGCCGCGGGAGTTGCCGGGTCAACGCTGAGGGAAAAAACCGCGTTTGCCGCGCCGCCCTGCGCCAGGCTGCCGAGGTTGAAACTGGCAGCCAGC
Source organism: uncultured Calditrichaceae bacterium (assembly GCA_964522165.1). GTDB lineage: Bacteria > Calditrichota > Calditrichia > RBG-13-44-9 > J075 > JABWBP01. Next base: position 8,737 of record CAZFVV010000012.1, on the reverse strand, counting down.
AAGGAGATGTATTCGCTGCCGCAAGAGAGCGTCGCCAGCACGTCTTCGCAATCGCTGTGGCCGGTGTTGGCGGTTTCGATGATAATATCCACGGTTTCCCCGGGATCTAATTTCCCGTTGCCGTTGCCCCCGGCTCCATCGTCGATGGTTAGATTTCCGATGGTTAACACCGGGGCGTTGGCGGTAATGGTAAAATAGGAAATCCACTCCGCGCCGAAACTATCGCGAGCCTTCAAGCGGAAAATGGCCGAATGCTGATCGGGAATATTGGCCGCCGCGGTAAAGCGGAAGGCCCCGGCGACGGCGGCGCTGGCGTTCGCGGGAATGTCGCCCCATTCGGCCAGCGAGTCGTTGACGGCAATGAATTCATCGGCGCTGAACAGGCTTGCCGAAACCCCCTCGGCGTTGACGCTGCCCACGTTTTGCAGGGTCATATCCAACAGAATGGTCTCTCCGAAATCCACCACGCCGTTATTATTTCCGTTGCCGTCATCGATGCTATGGCTGCTGTAAATCACGTAGGCGGCGTTGTTGGGAACCACGGAGATGGTTTCGATATAGGGCGCGCGGTTCTGGCGGGTGACGACAATATCGGCGCTCCCCACGTTGATGATCGGATCAAAGCCCAGGTTTACTATTCCGGTAGCGTCGGCCAACTGCGCGTCCAATAAAACCCCGTTCATGGAGAGGGCGACATAGGCGTGGGGTTCCGTGGTTACGCTCAAAGCGCTGGTTCCCACCGGCATCGCGCTCAAGTGGGTTACCGGCAGCGGATCGGGAACCGAAAAATAGACCGACAGGGAAGGATCGCCCATGAGGTGATATATCTCCCAGTAATATTGGGCGCTGCCGGGGCTGCCTTCCGTTACCGCCAGGTTGCCGGCGTGGATCATTTGCCCCTGGGTTACGTACCAATCCGCTTCCGGCTCGCCGTGATCGTGGAACATGCGGTCGTAGGAACCTAAGCCGGTTCCCTGGTACGTGGGATGCGCGGAAACCGCTCCCACGCCCACTCCCCAGTAAAAATCTTCATCCCAGTAGGTGCTGTTGGAACCGCCGATGTAGCCCAACGCTCCTTTATTTACCGCCCGCAGCAGCGCTTCCCCGAAACAGGCATAGACCTGGAATTCGTTGGTGGAGCAGGCGTTTCCGACCATCAGGGGATACTGGTGGGCATTTTGCAGGGAAGGGATGTCGCTGACCTCGAAGCTGGGATCAGACCACCCGGAGGGGCCGCCGTGGGCGGTATAGTTGGCATAACCCACTCCGTCGCTGACGTTTTGAATGATCTGCGACCCGCTGCTGCCGGATTGCGGGTACAGATAAGTATGGGAGAGCAGCCCGTGCGCGGCGTTGAAGTAGTAATCCGTGCCGTAGTTGATCTGCCCGTTGGCGTGAAGGGGGCCGTAAAAACCGTCCATCCCGGCGATCATCACCACTTCATTTAGAAACGAGGGATCGGGCATCAGGTACTGCTCATATTCCAGGGTCTTGTCGATCTGCGGGGTAAGCTCGGAAAGCTGGTTGGCGGAGAAGCGCCCGTAATAGAGCTCCGGGAGGTAATCGCCCCCGCCGTCATATTCGCAATAATATAAATCGGTATGGTGGCCGCTAATGAACGCGGGAATTTGATCCACGTCGCCCACGATCAGCAAATAGGTCGGGGCGGGGTCTTGCGGGGTGGCGTTGTCGTAGAGGCTTTTCAGGTACGCTTTTATCTGCTCCCGGGTAGTTCCCACCCCCGGCGCGCCTTTATACGCTTCCATCACGTTGAAGCCCTTGCGGGTTTTCCATTCCACAAAGGGTTGCAAGACCGCCTGGAACATGGGATCGGCTAAGATGACGTATTTGATGGGATAGCGGGAGAGGGTATCTTCGATGAATAATTGATAATTTAGCAGGCGCTCGAATGCCGCCTCGAACAGCGGCGAATAGTATTTTTGCCTGAGCGACCGGGTTAGATCGAGGTCCGCGTTGGCAAAACGAATTTCAATTTCGATGTAGTTGAGCGCCTTGAGCACATTCTGCGCCGCGTTGTAGCGCAGGGGCGAAATACTCAAACGCGCCAGCCGCCTTCCCCGCATGGTTCCGACGATCTCCAGGGCAGCGATTTCCTGGCCGGAGAATTCATCCGCCCGGTAAACCTCGGCGCGGTACTGAAATTTGACCTTCGCGGGATCTTCGCTTTTGGAAATAGAGGGCTGGGAGGGGAAAATCGGCGTTGCAATGCCCCATTCGGCTAAATCGATGGTTTCCTCCTGGTACGAAACCACCCGCACCTGCGCCTCCGCGCCGTGGGGAATTTCGATCAACCGGCTCAACACCGGCAGTTCCGGGTAACCGGGACGGTAATTGCTGGCATACCCGCTCATTGTTAAACGGGTAAACACTCCCTCCGGGGTGGCAACTTCATAGGTTTGAATGGATGCCAGCGCGTTTTCCAATCGCAGGGTGACAGCGTTCTGCTCAACCACCCGCAATTCGGTTCGGGGCGCGTTGAGCTTGATCTCGCCTTCAAACCCGGCGAATAGGACGGTGGTGAAAAAATATGCCATGAGAAAGAACGGGAAAAAAAGGTTAAGCGGTTTCATGATACGTCCTTAATTCTTTAGATGGATTGTTTTGGTATATATGTTGATGAAAAATTGTTAGAAAGCCGCCGGTTTAACCCTTTACGATGTCGGTTTCGGCTTGGTCAGTGGAACGGCTGCTCATGCAAACATGAAGCAGGCGGCCGTGGAAACGGCGGCTTGCCTCTTCGAGGCTGCGCCATTAATTGTCTCCCGCCGCTGCCTCTTGCCCCGGCAAAACTGAAGTTTTGCACTCCGGCTGCCTACCGCCTACTGCCTATTGCCTACTGATAAGGTTGCCGTTCGATCTTCATATCCAGCCACTGCTCCAGGGTAGTGAGCGCCAGTTCTCGCCCCGGCTCCGGCAGGGTGTTGATGCGGGTTTTGTGGGAGCCGCCCTTCTGCACCACTTTCACCGCGTTGGTCTTCCCGCCTGTTTCTACCGCGGAGGCCGACCAGGTGTCCAGCTCGCCGTAGATGAAGAGCATGTTGTTGCCCTCGGTTTGAATCCATTCGTGCACGTCGCGCATCACTTCCGGGCGAAAGGCAAGGGGAACGTTTTGGGGGGCCAGGATGCGGTTGCTGGCGTTGGGGGGAGCGGCTTTCAGCAGATCGGCGAAATCCGCGGTCCGGTAATTATAGTAGCCGATCTCGGTATAAGCCTGGTACTGGAAGGGTTCATAATACTTCACGTCCGCCTCCGAGAAAAGATCGAATCCGGCTACTTTGATGAGATGGTCGAGCAATTGATCCGGCGACGCGCCCTCCCCGGGGATGGAGTCGCAAGGAGAAGCGCCCCACTGCCAGAAAGCGAAAGAATATTCCAACACCGCGTATTCAAAGGCCATCTCCAATCCCATCGGGTAACTGTAGCCCTTCCCTTTGGAGTACCACTTCGCCAGGGGAAGCAGTTGATCGCGCTGCTTCAAGACCCGGCGTTGGAATTGTTTGATCTTTTCCCGGCACTCCGCGTCGTCCACGGTTTCTAAAAAACGGTGAATGCGCGGTTCTTCCTGGGCAAAATTCAGGGGAGCGACGTAGCACACCGAGACCTCCACGTCGTCCGGATAGAAGCGGCGGTGGAACATCGCGGTTTGCCCGCCCTTGCTGATGCCGGTATTGATCCACTTGCCCTTATAGATCGGTTTGAACAGCTCCACAATCCGGTGATGGTCCTCCGCGGCCTGCCGGATGTTCAAATATTCCCACTTCAGCGAATCCGGGCGGGATTCCCCGAAATAGCGGTGCTCCACAACGATCTGGTTGGCCTTCAGAATCTTGCTGAGTTCCATGACGTAATTTTTGTTCGCGGCGTACCCTTCGGTTACCAGCGCCATGGGGCGGGCAAAATCCCGGTGGGAGAGATAGATTCGCTGGGTAAATTTTTCTCCCCCCGGATTTTGATGATCCAACGGTTGTTCGATCCGGAGTTCATAGGCCTCGCTAAAGAGGGAATCCGGCTCTATTTTTTTTACGGTGACGCCCGGCAGGGAGAGCAGCCGTTCGTGCAGGCCGGAGTCGGGAACTTCTCCCCCGCGCCCGCGGGAATTGTTACAGGCAAAAAGTAAAACCAGGAACATGGCCTGGCTAAGAATGAAGACTCTTCGCATAAAGTACCGTTTCTCGAATTGTGTTCGGGTGTTTTAGTGTTAGAGTGTTTTGGAGTTTTCGTATGCAAATGCCACCACTCTAAAACACTATAACACCCAAACACTAAAACACTCTAAAACACTGCCCATTACTCACTATAATATTCAATCATCCGAACGACCGCCTGCTCGCACACCTTGCAGAAGCCGGGATCCTCTTTCTCGAATTTCAGCATCAGGCAGTTGAGCATGGGGCGGTAGATGCCCTTGGCGACGTAGCCGCCGCCCTCGAACGCGCCGACTTTGTCTTTCAAGGGATGATTGCGGGCAAAAGCCTTGATTTGCTCGTCGAGCTGCCGGGAAAGGCTGTCGTAGCGCGCCTCTACCTGCTTGACGGCGGCCTCGGGGTAAGCCTGCCGGATCAGCGCGGCCAGGGTATCGGTTTTCTGCTGGCGGATTTTCAAGTCCGCAAGGTAGAGGCTATCGAATTTCGCTTTTCCCCAATCGGTGGGAACCGTGACGCCCGGCGACAGCAGTTCTTTCCACTTGAGGTTGGGCGGGTCGAGCAGGGCGGTGAGGTTCGCTTCCGCAGGCTCCACCCCGGGAGGATAGAACTCATTGTAGGCCACCTCCGCGCCGTAGTACTCGTCAGCCAGGCCGGCAAAGCTGTGCCCGAATTCGTGCTGGAAAACGAATTCGCTCCACTCGTTATCCACCGTGGTGATGCAAAAGAAGTTGTAGATGCCGCCCCCGCCGTAGCGTTTGCTGTTCACCAGGATGAAGATGGCGTCGTAAGGAACCTGGGCGGCGATGTCGCGCAGGGTTTTGTTGTCCTCCGTGAGCAGGTAACGGTCGGAGCCGAGAGAGTTGAAGGAGGAATTCAACGCAGTGTTTTTAAAAATACCCCGTTCCGGCTCATCCACCCCGCTCTCCCGGGAGGGGCGGAAAATGCCGCTGATGTTGAAATCCTTTCGCCTGCTCTTGTACGGCTCCCACTCGAAAAATACCTTTGCATAGCGTTCCAAATCGGCTTTGAATTTGGCTTCTTCCTCCGCGCTGTATCCCTCGGCAATCATCACGATATCCACTTTTTTATGCGCATCTCCGTTTCTGACCACGGGATAGATTTTATCCTGGCGGTCGGGCGTTTCTTTGATCACTTCAATGGCGGCGGGATCGATTTTCCGGGTGAACAGGGGATGAAGGAGGTTATTCTTGTCACGCATTTCGATCACAAAGAATACCGGTTTTGCAGGGCAGGGGAGCAGGGCGGTTTCGTGATAGGTGCGTTTGACGCCGTTTTCCGCCGGTTCGGTGGTCTTGTACTCTCCGAAGTAACTATCGAAGCCCCGGGAGTAAATCAGGGTGTTGGACGCCACGTCATACAATTTGATGAAATAACGCCCGGTATTGAAGGGATCCAGCAGGCGAGCGGGGTTGCCGGCCCAGGGTCCCTGCCGGTAAAGCTGGTCGATGGTGATGATCTCTTCGGTTGCGTCGCCGACGTGGTAATAGTCGATGCGCAGGGTCTGGTCAAGGAAGAACCGCTCGAATTTCAGGGGGGTTTGGGAGAGCAGGAAGGTAGAGAAGAACAGAACGAAGACGCTCAGCGCAAGTTTTTTCATGCTTCACCTGTAGATCGTTTACTTACACTCTGAACTTATCAAAATCCGCCCAAAGAAGAAACACAAAAAAGAAGATACACGGAGTGCAAAGCTTCAGCTTTGCACCTCGACTTCTCCGTCGTAGTAAGACATAATCCGGTGCTGAGAAGCCTGCCCTGTTTACCCCTGGGTTTAGGGGAGCTTGACGAAAGGCTCAAGGTGACTTTGGAGCAAATTCTCCTTAACGAAACGACATTGAAGCGCAAAGCTGAAGCTTTGCACTCCGCACAATTCAACCCCGCGCGAGGCCGGAAATTTCTACCTCGACGCCCAGCCGTTGCAAGCCCTGCACGATGGCCGGGGTATCGGAAGCGTGGATCACATGAATTCCCAGTGTTTCCGCCGCCCGGATATTTTCCGCGGTATCATCGATGAAAATACACTCCCCGCCTTTTGCCCCCAGGGAGTGAAGCATCCGGGTGAACAGCAGCGGATTCGGTTTGAGGCATTTCAACTCGTAGGACAAAAAGTAGTGGTGAAATTGGCGCAAAAAGGTTCCGTTCCGGCAGACCAGCTCCCAGTGCAGGGGATCGGTATTGGAGCAGACCGACAGGGCAAACCGGGGAGCGAGTTGCGAGACCACTCCGGCAATGCCGGGCTTGAAATCCCCGATCAGGCTTTCCCAGTGGGCAAGGAAGCGCGGGTAAGCAATCCGGCAGCCATACTTCGCCATGAACCGCTCGTGAAACTGCTGCGGGGTAAGTTTCCCCTCCATCAAATCATCATGGATCCGCGAGAGGAATAAGGATTGCAGCGCGGAAAACGGTTTCCCGCACTCGCCGGCAAGCGCTGCAATGGTTCGCTCCGGGTGAATTTGCACCAGCACGTTGCCCAAATCGAAAATGATATGCTTGATCATACTATCCACTTTAGCGCACTTTAGTCACTTTAGCTCACTTTAGCGCACTTCTATTATTTACCGGGCGCAGGTCTGGGCGCGGCCGCCGTCGATTTGATAGGTCGCGCCGGTGATCCAGCCGGCCTGCTCGGAGGCTAAGAAAGCGATCAAATCCGCCACTTCTTCCGCCCGCCCGACCCGCCCGATCGGGTGAGTGGTTTTGCTGTGCTCCAGGAAGCGTTGATACGCCGCGTCGGCCATCCCGCTGTTCAGGTGCAGCCCGGTTACCACCACCCCGGGATTCACCGCGTTTACCCGGATGCCCTTCGGCGCCAATTCCAGGGCGGCGCAGCGGGTCAACTGGTCCAATCCCGCCTTGCTGACGCAATACGCGAAGATGTTCGGGAAAGAGCGCGTCCCCGCCACGGAGGAAACATTCACAATAGTGCCCCTGGTTTTTTCCAGGTGGGGAATGCACAATTGGATGAGATGGAATACCGAGCGTAAATTCACCTCCATCATGGCGTCGTACTGCTCCGGAGTGGTCGTCTCGATGGTTCCCGAGGCGATAATGCCCGCGGAATTCACCAGGATATCCAGCCCGCCGAAAGCAGCGGCGGTTTTTTCGACCAGCAGTTTGCGGAAACCGGGGTCGCAGATGTCGCCGGCGAGGTATTCGACTCGGCTTTCATGTTGCACCAATTCATCTCTCAAGCGCACCAGTTTGCCTTCATTACGTCCGGTGATCATCAGGCTGCATCCCGCGGCGGAGAGCGCCCGGGCGGCGGCTTCCCCGATCCCGCTGCTGGCGCCGGTTACCAGCGCGGTTTTGCCGTCAAATTTGATGTTCATGTTTTCCTCGACGTTATTAGACATAATTGGAAATAAGGATTTTGACAGGATTAACAAGATGAACAAGATCAATAGTGCTTAAAAAATATAGATTATTTGATCCTGTCAATCCTGTTTTATCCAGTCGAAAATTAATTCCCATAAAGTCTATTGTTCCCTCGCCAAAGTTTGGAAAAGGTTGTAATATAACTTCCCGGATTTTAATATTGCACAGTTTTGAAAATTGTTTGGCAAATCGTAAACTCGTGTTTCGTGCAAGTTGGTAGGGGATAAATCTAATTTCTGACTGAATGCATGGCGAAGCCCCAAAGGGATGAACCACCCCTTCCCCGGGGCAGGATTGACCGGATGAAGAAATATCCGGCCAACCCATAATCCGGTGAATCCTGAATATCCTGTCAAAAAACAAAAGGAGATGAGCATGGCGGTAAAAAGCGGTTTGGACGGATTAACCGGCAACCGGTTTGAATTTCTGCGCGGAAGGAGGATTGCCTTGTTATGCAACCAGGCCTCCGTTGCAACAGATTTGCGCCATGCCACAGAGCTGTTTTATGACGCGCACCGCGAAGGAATCATCGAATTGAAAGGGTTTTTAGGCCCGCAGCACGGGTTATGGGGACATACCCAGGACAATATGATCGAGTGGCAGGGCTATCGCGACCCGCGCACCGGAATCCCGGTCTATTCCCTTTATGGGGAGCACCGCAAACCCACGGAAGAGATGCTGGCGGGCATCGATACCCTGGTAGTGGATTTGCAGGACGTTGGCGCAAAGTATTACACGTTTATTTGGACCATGGCCCTGTGCATGGAAGCCGGCGCGGAAAAGGGTCTCGATGTGGTGGTGCTGGATCGCCCCAACCCCATCGGCGGGGAGCAGGTGGAAGGCCCGGCGATCAACGACAATTTCCGCAGTTTTGTGGGCTGGCATTCTTTAATCATCCGGCACGGGATGACCATCGGGGAGATCGCCCATTATTTTCAGCGAGAATTTTATCCCGCCTGCCGGTTGACGGTGGTCTCCATGTACGGCTGGCAGCGGAAAATGGGTCTTGCAGAAACCGGCCTGCCCTGGGCCATGCCCTCGCCGAACATGCCCGCGCCGGAAACCGCGCTGGTCTATCCCGGCATGTGCCTATCGGAAGCCACCAACCTTTCCGAGGGGCGCGGCACCACCCGCCCGTTCGAAATCTTCGGCGCGCCCTGGATGGACGGGTGGGCATT
>CAZFVV010000011.1:65499-73034 GCA_964522165.1 uncultured Calditrichaceae bacterium | reverse complement strand
AGCTTTTGCTTCTCCGTGCGGGTTTAGGCTCTATAAAGATTTGATTTTCTCTGCGCCCTCTGTGACTCTGTGGCTAATTTGGGGGTTTGCGTAACATCACCTGTTAAATCTGAATTGAAAATCCGATCAGCATTTTTATCCGTCTATAACTCAACTCGGAATCTTTCAACAGCTCGGAAATCCGGTTGCTGGCGCCGGCATTGGGGAATTCCACGGTGCGTTCCAGGCGGTCGTTCCCAAAGGAATAACTTGCCCCCAGGGTAAATTCCGAACGTCCCAGCGTAAAGGCCGCCCCGGCAGAGAGGTGGTAAATATCCCAGAAAGAAACCGCCAGGTTGGTTTGGGTGCCGGGAACCGCTGCAGAATAATCCGTTACAAAACTGGCGTACCCGGAAAGCTGCTCTTTGAAAAATATTTCCAGCCCCACCCCATAATTGACGACGCTCTGAAGTTCATGATCCACTTTGTTGCTCGCCGTTTCCTCACTGCTCTGGATGATAAAATCTTCGGTTTCCAGCACCTCGAATTGTTTGACCGCATCGAACCATTCCGCGCTGAAATGCACCCGGTGTTTACCGAGGCCGCAGGAGAAACCGCCGCCCACCGACCAGGGGGAGCGATACTGCGCGGAAACGTCCTGCTGAAAATTGGCGGCGAATACCGGGTTACTCAGGGTATCGCTTTTAACGCCGGAAACGGCAACATCCACCAGGGAAGAACCGTTGCCGGTAATATGGACTCCCGGCGTGGTGACGGTAATTCCCAGGGTGAATGGGTCCAGCTTCATTCCCCAACCTGCTTTCCATATCAGGTCGAAACTCTTGTATTCGAACTGCCGGAGAATAATGGAGGTGGCCACATCGCCAGCAGGATTTAATGACTGGACAAGCAACTGGCTGCGGGTTTTCTGGCTGCGGATGGACAGGTACTGGCTGACGCCGATAGCCATTTTGGAGGTGAGGGGATATGACCAGGTTAGACCACCCCAGTCATCGGATAATCTCTGGTCGGAGGTTAACTCTCCGGCCAGGATTTCTTCTCCGTCCAGTACCTCCTGCACGGTTCCCTGCTGTCCATCGATGCCGAAATTCATGCGCTGGCGGGTCAGAATCGAATAAGAAAGTTTATGCTTCTTCAGCCATTTGAAAGTAAACGATCCGGCAAAGAGGCTGGGCGCCGCCTCTAAGTTGGATGACGTTAAATCCAGGTTGCTTTTGGCCACATTTTTTAGCGTCACCGCATCGTATTGATACACTTTCCCGCTGAGGAGAATTTCCGGGCTGGTAAACAGACCCAGCGCCGCCGGGTTATAAAAAGTCGCCGCCATGTCGGAAACGCTGCCGATTACCGCCCCGCCTAACAGCAGGGAGCGCGTTCCGTACTGGATATTCCAGTAATGGCTGTCCTGGGCATGGATTTCCATTATCAAAAACAGGAGTACAATCAAAGGGTAAATTCTTTTCATAATGTTGGCTCCTCAGGTTGAGATTAAGCGTTTCTCTGAAAACTTCAGTGTAAAATTTCCCCCCTTTGAAGGGGGGCAGGGGGGATGTCAAGGGCGATTAGACAGCAAAAGGCGAAGTTTTTTAGTTGATTCACATAATGACATCCCCCTTTATCCCCCTTCAAAGGGGGAGATTTAGCCGCTTTTTTTTCTTCGCCGGGATTTCGGAGGTTCTTCGGCCCGGTTGGCAGAAGAAGCGGGATTCTGCGCCGGCGGTTCGTACCATTTCTCTTTGGGAACCCACACCGGCGCACCGGGATCGGACTCGTAGTGCGGCGACATGATCTGTACCCCGTATTCGTTAAAGGTGTCCTGGATATTGGCGTGCAGCGCCGCCAGGGTAGGAAGCCTTTCCTCCGGCTTCTCCAGGTACGCGTTGAGCTGGTATTCCACGTAAAAATCCGAGAGGGCAACCTGGCCTACAAAAGGGGTGGGCTGCTTGCGCAGGCCGGGGGTGCGTTCGGCGGCCAGGATCAGCAGCGCGTGAACCTGCCGCCAGGGCACGGAATACCCGATGGTCACGGTAGTATAAAGGATAACCCCCTCGCTGCCAGCCAGGCGGGAATAATTCTTCACGTCGGTGGCAAGAATAACGGAATTGGGGATGGTAATCTCTTCGCGCTTAATGGTTTTGATTTTGGTAGAGAGGATTCCCAGGGAGATCACCAGGCCCTCAATTTCGCCGATGCGCACGTAATCACCGGCCTTGAGGGCGCGGGAATATATGAGAATGATGCCGCTCATCGCCTGGTTAACTACCCCGGAGGAGCCGATGGACAGCATGACGCCGACAAAAACACTGAGCCCTTTAAATGCCGCGCTGTCGCTGCCGGGCAGGTAGGGATAAGCCAGAACCAGGGCGAACAACCAGATTACAAAAACAACCATTCGCCGGGTAGTCTGGGCAGTTTCGGCATGAACCCAGGGGAGGACTATCCGCCCTGCCTCAACCCCCGCAAAAAACGCTTTGATAAAGCGTATCGTCAGGCGGGTAATGAAAAAAATCAGGAGAACCGCAATCAAGCCGGGTATGGCATCGACGATTCCCAGGGCAAATTCTTTTAGCAGAGACAACATATAGCTGCGCAGGGAATCTCCCCAGTGACGGGTGTAGGGGAAGCGCCTTAATGAGAAGGTGAGCCAGATGTAAGCAACAAACAGGCCCGCCGCCCAGGCCAGGACATCGGCCAGCCGCCGGATAACGGCCAGCTGCCGGTTGGTATCGATCAATTCGACGCCGCTGATGTTAACTTTGGAAATTCCTTTGCGGGCCGCCTTTTCCAAAAGCTCATACAAGTAACGATGCCCGCGGCGGATACCTGCTACAATAACAAAAAATATAACCGTTGCCAATATCGTTAGCCCGACCGCTGTTAGTATATATTTCAGGCTGCGCTGTTCCATTTCTGCTTTAAGGGCAAGGGTAAGGTTATCCACCACCCGTTTGCTCACTTCCTCAAGCGTCTCCCCGGAAAGCGAGTCTAAATCCGCGGGGCTGAGGACAAAAACCCCGTGGTTGTCCATCTTAACCAGCATTCCTTGCGGGATTGGCTGAGCGGTGACATTGGATATTTTCCCCGAATCGAGTGATTCCTCAATCCGCCATTGCATCCTTTCTACCCGCTCCCGGGGTGTGAAACCCAGCAAATTCGCCCGGAACACCACAATGGGGCGATTATGGATGAAAAGCGTATCGGCTTCGATGGACGGATTGGGGTTTAAACCGATTGCCGCCATCGTAGAATCCGCCGCTACAGGCTGTGCGGCAATGAAAAAAGGAGACAGCAACGTTATCAATCCCACTGCGGCTACAATTCTGTGCAAATAACACCGGAACGATTGGGACAACATACTCATCTCCACTATTTTATTCGCCGTAAATTTTAACGTTTTTTCCTGAGACTGGCAGTGTAAAATGGTGTATTTAGATTCTTAACGCCGGAATCTGAGAATTCGTCCCTAACTTTTTTAGCCACAGAGTTCGCAGAGTCTCCGGGAACATTAGACTTTATTGGAAATAGAGATTTGGACAGCCTGCTTGCCCGACCACGGGTCAGGCGGGCCCGACTGACGTGCAGGCGGGGATATACAGGATGGAACAGGATAAAAATGTCGAAAAATCAATGTTTCCATATCCAGTGAATCCTGTCAATCCTGTCAATCCTGTCAAAAACCCTAATTTAACATTGTCAAGATAATTAATCGGGCCATTTCAGCGCCGGCGACTGCGACACGGATCGTCCCCATTCATTGTGTACCGACTCAGAGTATCGGCGCGAGTAAGATAATAAACGCGTAACATCAATCATTCATTTTCTATGATTGTCGCTAAATGATAATAAACAGCCCTCCCCCGGCAAAGCCCTGGAGGATGGCGGAACCGCCGCTCACGCTCACGCTGCATCCGCTGCCGCTGCTGCACCATAAGCCGCCCCCGGCCCACTGGATGGGCAGCAGCAGATTGGCTTGCAGGCGCAGGCCCACTCTTTCCGAGGCGTAAACTTTCACTCCCAGGCCCAGGTTAACCGAAAAGAGCCATTCGCTGTCGAGATCGGAGCCTTTGGGATCAAAGAAGGTCGCGCCCAGGGTGAACAAGCCAAACGGCATGATGTTTCCCTGCCGCACCCCCTTCATCCCGCCGGCCTGGAAGTAATTCACGCTCATATCGAACAGGGCGCTTTTGGAACCGGTGAGATTATCTTTTAATTCCAGGCGGCTGTCTTGTCGCAGGTAAAGCAAGACCGCCTGAATGCCTTCCGGCACCGCCACATCCAATTCTATCCCCCAGGAATCGGAGTCTATTATGCTGACATCCCCGGCAGTGGTGTTGAGGCTGCCGCCAAATTGCCAGCCATATAAACCGTTCAGATCAATGCCCCTGGCGGCGCTGTTGCCGCTGTTATAGGTGGATAATCCCTGCGCCTTTGCGGAAAGATTTCCTAACAGAAAGAAGAGCGCAAACCCCAATGCGCTTCCGGAAATCAATGCCTGCCTGGCCCCGGCTCGTAACTTAAATCCTTTTAATTTGTTTTCCATAATTATTCCCATGTGAGTACGTTTTTGCTTAGCGGCGAATAAATGGTGGCGGGGTGAGTAATGATCAGCCTGTTCCACCCGCTTAACACTCACCACTCACCATTCTACAAATACCCTATTTTGCCGCCGGAGGGAATTGGGCCAGCAGCTTGCTACGAATGCCACTAACCCGAAAACGAGAACAATACTTGCTTTTTTCATCCCGAAGTTTCTTGTGTGTTGTGTTGATGTGCTTGTATGATTTCTTGATGTTATACTGCACGAGGGCATAAATTGAGTACGCTTATTGGGGGGATATATGGGCATAAGGTATAGGTAAAACAACTCCCTATACCCCATGTCTTATGCCCGCAAAAAGCGCAGTTTATGCTCCCGTGCAATATATTTAAACGCTAACTCTCTTCCCCGAAGTGGATTCTGCCGGTGGTTTTTTCCACCTGACGGCTTCCAATTCTTACAATTATTTGAGAGCAATCGTCACTTTGTCAATCTTTCCATTGAACTTTGATGAAAGTCCGTAATCAGCAACGGGAGTTCCTTCATCGACACCTATATCGGCCAGGTCATCCACCGAGAATATGCCGGGTTGGGTTTTATCAATGCGGCCTTCTGCAATCTTATTTCCGTTAAGGGTGATGGTTCCCGTTCCGCCGGCTGCCGGTTTGCCGCCGTCCCATTTAAAATCATACACAATAGTATGCTTGCCCGGTTTAAGTGCTTGTGCAGAAGCAATTGTAAATGATTGCAGCCCCAGGAAATTATAGGTGAATTGAGGTTTACCGTCTTTCAGGTATAATGAGAAACCGCCGAATCTGCCGCCCTGGCAGACGATCACACCGTTGCCTTTTGCATCAACCTCAACGTCAGCCGTTATGGTATAGGAGGTATTTCTGGTGCTGATAAAAATATCGATGCCCATTCCTTTCATGCCTTCTCCCAGCGTCATGGAGGTGCGGCCTTCCGTTACCGTCGGCCTGCCCATGGCTTTGGCATCCGTCCTTTCGAGTACCCGGTCATCAATCGGAAGCACATGATACTTTTCTGCTTCCTTCATAAACAAATCCTGCAGTTCTTTCAACTTATCGGGATATTGAGAAGCCAGGTTGTCGGCCAGGCTGAAGTCTACTTTGGTATTATACAAATCCCAAATGTCTTCCTGTAAGGTACGCAGGGGTGTGGTTCTCCAGGCCGGCCTGTGGATCGTTCGCGCCAGCCATCCTTCGTTATATATCGCCCGGTTGCCAAACATCTCAAAGTATTGAACAGTATGGCGCTCTTTGGCATTCGCATCTGCAAAGGTGTAGGCCAGACTGGTTCCTTCTACGGGGTCCTGCGCGATGCCATTCACCATTCTGGGAGCCGGAATGTTTGTGATTTCATAAACAGTCGGGGCAATATCAATGACATGCGTAAACTGCGAACGAATTTCACGCCGGGCATTGAACCCTTTCGGCCAGTGAATGACCATGCCATTGCGTGTTCCGCCAAAATCAGAGCCAACCTGCTTGGTGTAGGAGAACGGGGCATCCAGCGCCACTGCCCATCCTGCGGCCATGTGCGGATAGGTACTGGGCGAACCCCAGTCGTCATAATGCTTCAGCATATCTTCCACCGTTTCCGGAATGCCGTTAAAATAAGTCATCTCGCTGAACATTCCGTTCATCTGTCCTTCGGCGCTGGCGCCATTATCGCCGGCGATATAAATAAAAACCGTGTTATCCAGTTTACCTAAATCTTCAAGGGCAGAAATCAACCGGCCTATTTCATGGTCCGTATGTTCCGCAAAACCAGCATAGACCTCCGCCTGGCGGGCAAACAATTTCTTTTCATCGGCTGAAAGACTTTCCCAATCTTTTATATCTTCCGGCTTAGGTGCCAGTTTTGTGTTTGGCGGAACGATACCTAGCTTTATCTGGCGCGCCAGGGTTTCCTCACGCAGTTTGTCCCACCCCTGGTCGAATTTGCCTTTATACTTTGCGATCCATTCCTTCGGCACATGGTGCGGGGCATGTGTAGCGCCCGGCGCATAATACATAAAGAAAGGCTTATCCGGCGTCAGCGCCTGCTGAAACCGGACCCAGGAAATGGCCTGATTGGTCATATCCGTGGTAAAATGGTAGTTTGGATCTTCGGGAAGCTCGACCTGGGTTACCCCGTCATATACCAATGGAGCCCATTGATTGGTTTCACCGCCCAGGAAGCCATAAAACTTTTCAAATCCTGCGCGTATTGGCCATCGATCCTGAGGACCGGAGACGGAAATCTCCCAGGGCGGCACTTCGTGACACTTGCCGAAAAATGCGGTATTGAATCCGTTCTGGCGAAGCACTTCCGGCATGGGGGTGATGGTTTGCGGCCTGACCCCGGTATTGCCTGGAAATGTGGTGGCTGTTTCCGTAATGGCGCCCATATTGTTGGAATGATGGTTATAGCCTGTTAAAAGTGCCATCCGGGTTGGCGAACAAACTGCCGTTGTGTGAAAACTGTTATACATAATTCCATTGTTGGCCAGTTTGTCGAGGTTGGGCATCCGTGCCGGCCCTCCAAAGGTTTCAGACGCGCCAAAACCCATATCATCAATTAAAACAATCACCACATTGGGCGCACCTGCAGGCGCTTTTACTTCAAAACGTGGCGGTGGTATTGCATCCCGGACATCAAGTTCGGTATACTTTGGTCTCGCCGGTTCTTTAATTGGTAAAACTGTTCTGTCCAACTCAGCGGCTGTCTCTTTCACTTCCGATGATTTTTGACAGCCAAAGAAAAAAGCGAACAGAAAAAGAAACGGAATAAAAAACATATTTTTTTTCATAGTTCTCACCTTTTAGGATCAGTTAAAAAATAACTTGTTAAATTTGACAAATCTTGCCATTCCGGCTGTAGCGAAGCGGAATGCCGGAATCTGCGCAGAAGATTCCGGCATTTTCCCAAAAAACGGGAAAAACCGGAATGACACCTTACGACATCATATTAACAAGTTGTTTTTTTGTCGCTT
>CAZFVV010000011.1:34094-65399 GCA_964522165.1 uncultured Calditrichaceae bacterium | reverse complement strand
TTAGATTTAGTTTGTAATATCATTTTTTTTCACTGCCTTCCGGTTCCGTGCCTGCTGCAGGCATCTCCACCAGCGGCAGTTCCGAGGCTATCTGCAAGTCGAGCAGCAGGGTGATCTGGTTTTCCACCTGCACCCATTTGGCCGCTTTAACGGGCGATAAAATCTTGGAAACTTCCTGGAAGTATTTTTTTCGCAGCTTCAGCCGCTCTTCCTGGAATTTGAAGGCTTTATCTATCAATTCAGCGGCCTTGGCGTCGGTCATCGTTTCATAATTCTCGGCGTAGCCTTTAATCAAAGCCACCCGGGCGTCGCCTACCTTATCCAGTTCGAACTCGTAATTGCGATACACCGGCCAGAAGGCGGCGGCTTCCGCTTCGCTGAACTGCATCACCTCGGTAATAATCGCTTTCTTCTGGGTGTTGACATCGGAACGCAGCAATTCGACAAAACTGTCCACGTCCTGCGCGAAAGTTGCGGAAGTCAACAACAGGAGAACGGTTAAGAGTAACTTCTTCATTTCTTTGCTCCTTTCTTTAGTTTGGGTTATTTTGAGCTTTTTTCTGGGGAGAGGTTCCAAAGATATAGTCCCACAACGGAGAACTCACCCCGAAACTGCGTGTCTCATCCTGAAAATGGTGACGAATATGATATTTCCGCAGGTAAAGGGCAATGCCCCGTTTCATCGAAAAATGATGGGTCGCATAATGAATCATGTCGTAGCACAAATAGCCGAATACAAAACCGGCAAAAAACGGTTCATGGTAGGGCCGGCCGATCAGCCAGTAAAAGAGGGAATAGAAAAGCAGCGCGAGGGGAATGCTGACCGCCGGGGGCATCACCAGACGTCTGGAATCATTCGGATATTCGTGATGGATACCGTGGAAGGTGTAAAAGATGCGCTTCCAGAATTCTGTTTGCGGTTCAAAATGAAATAAAAACCGGTGCAGCAGATACTCCGTCAGCGTCCACATCAGTATACCGACAAAGAATAACAGCACTATGCCGCTGATTGAAACTAAAGAATCGCTGGCCGCTCGATACAAAAAGTAAATTATAAGCGGCAGGTATATAATAACCGGCACGCTGGGGTGCACCCGGCTGAAAAATTCCATAAAATCGCTTTTAAACAGGCGTGCCGTTTCATCTTTATTGCTGACAACTCGATATGCCATTTTGGCCTCCTATCTTCGCTTGTCTCTATTTGGATATTCTCAACTTTACCGCTGCACAGTCTTCCCGGGGCTCCTTTCCTTACTCCCCGGGGAGCGCCGGTAGGGGTATTCTGGGTGGCGGTTAAGTTTTGACTGATGAATTTGAACCAGAGCAAACAGAGGCAACAGCGTTTTTGAGAATATCTCTGTTATCTCCGTTCGCTCCTGTTCAACCAACGACTGAATTATGATGTCGGGTTTCTGTCTGGCCATGCGTGGAGCCGGGGTAAACTACGCCGTTCGGCTGAGCCCTTCGACAGGCTCGGGGGAACCTCACGACGAAGCCCGGCTCACGCTGGTGTTATCAGTCAAAATGTAACCACTACCGTATTCTGAACATTGCCATCCGCTCCATTTTCCTTTTTCCTTCCCGACAAGACATTTACATCCCTATAAATTTGTCGGGATTTCGGCTTCCCGCCTCAATCTTACTTTATCCTTTAATCCTACCTACTTCTGAATCGTCACCGGCTGCTTTAAGCTGACTTCTACCAGGGTTCCCGCCGGAACCTGGATGTGCTTTCCGCCGCTGGCCAGCAAAGCTACCGCGCCGCCCACTGCGGCGCCGGCGGCCGCATCGCCGGCGGCTGCGCCAATCAACGCCCCGGCGCCCACGGCTTTGGCCGTGCCGCCGCGCCCGGCTTCGGCGCCGAAATCATCAGTCACGATGGGAATCATCTGATTATTGAGGTTCAAATCCGTAAACGTTACTACCAGCCGCACTGCGCCGACAGCCCGCCGGCCTGTTGACTCCAATACCGTGCCATACACCACGGTGCCTTTAGGCGCAACCACCTGGCCATTCACCGCCAGATCGTTTTCCAGCTCGGCAGTAAACTTCGCCCCTTTCTGATGGCTGGCGGTGCCGACGGCGTCTTTGGTTTTCAGCATCATTTTACTGCCGGCCGGTACGGTAACGGGGCCGGAAGTTTCTCCCGCCGCTGCCCCGGTAGCAGCCACACCGGCAGCAGCCTGGGGCGCAGGCTGCGGAGCTGCCGAGGTTTTGGCTTCCCGCGGCGAAAAGGTAAGGGAAGTGATGTCGCCCAGCGCGACGGTTTCAATTTTACCGTTCACGTCAAACTGAAGGGCCTCCGCTGTGCCGCTTTTGAAAGTGCCTTGCAGTACTCGCCCATCTTTCAGCACCAGGGTATCGGCAATGGCTGCCAGCGAAAAAAGCAGCAGGCAGATGGCGATGAGCGAATTGCGATGATTTAACTTCATATTACATCTCCTTTAAATTTTAGGGGTTTTTCCGGTTCCGCAATGGTTTTGCGGCATTCGATTCCGGATTTTGCAGATGGAGTTATTTGTCTCCAGGTGCGGTTTGTTGATATTCTCGGCCTCTCTCGTGAAGATACACCTTTTCTTCTGAGGGAAAACCAATTTAACAAACTTTCGGCAAAAAACTAAGACATGTAATTAATTCTACTTTAAGGCTTTGAATGTACTCCGGAGATTCCGGTATCTCATACGCTGTGGGATGAATCCCACAGCTAAAAAGATGGAAGCCGCCTGAAGGCGACTTTCAGTCGCCTTCCACACTCTTAGCCTGGCGGTTCACCGCCAGGCGGAGCTTTCAAAACCATACTCTGCAGCCGGATGAGGCGGCGAGATGCCCTTCCCTCACCGGGCCTCCTCGAAGACCGCCTGTAGCTTGCCCTGCTTGACCGCGCGTTCCAGGGCCGCATGGTCGCTCTCGTTCTGATCGGCATAGGCCATCGAAAAATCCGCGATAGCCCGATCGAATATGTCGCTCTTACCCATGTACCCGCTGAGCGTGGCGGAATTTCCGGATCTGGCGTGGGAGAGCGCGAGGGCCCTTCCGCACCAGGCGGCGTAGAGATCCATTTCGGCGCGGCCGAACGTCTCCACCCGGATGCTGATCTTGATGTCCCGCAACTGGCGCATGAAGAAGTGGCGCCTGGGACCCTGGCTCCACCCCAGGAACATGTCGCTGGCGGGCTGCATGAGCCGGTAACCGTTCACGACGCGCTGGCCGTGGTTGGGGAATACGCTCGCGCCGGCGTACGGCTCCAGCACCGAGGCGCGCGCCTCCTTGATCTGGAGGAAGAGCGGGTCGTCTTCGCCGGCCATGAAGAGGAAGACCCAGCAGAAGGTCCCAACGCTGCCGATCCCCACCACTTTGATGGCGGCGTCCCGGAGCTCGTAGCGGTCCAGCAGGGTTTGGGAGGAGTGCGACAGGGTGTCGCGGTACACGGCGAGCGCGTCCCTTAGAATCTGCTGGACCTCGCCCGGGGGGTGGCCCTCGGCGTGGAAGATCGTCGGGAGCTGATCCTTGATGACGGGCATCTCCCCCTTGTGCTCCACCAGCTTCGGAAAGATGTCCTCGGCGATGCTCTTCGCCCGCTCCTTCTGAAGGCGCTTCATGGCCCGCTTGCGAAAATCGGGGTCCTTAATGCCCGCCACTAACTCGTCTGCCCCCAACGCCTGGTACCACAGCTCCAGCGTCTTCATCCGGCTGTACTCGGCCATGGACTCGCGGTAGGTGCGGACGCAGGCCATCACCACATCTTTGGCCGTAGCATCTCTCAGGCCGTTGTCCCTGCAGGCCACCACGAAGCTCGCTGCGAGGCGCTTGACGTCCCACTCCCAGGGGGCCGGCAGGGTCTCGTCCAGGTCGTTGATGGAGAAGATGACCCGCCGCTCCGGGGTGGCGAAACCGCCGAAGTTGGAGAGGTGGGCGTCCCCGCAGCACTGCACGAGGACACCCGTGGCCGGGGTAGAAGCGAGGTCGGCCGCCATCGCGAGGGCCGAGCCCCGGTAGAAGGTGAACGCGGAGCGCGCCATGCGCCCATGGCGGAGCGGGAGCAAGTCCGGCAGGCGTCCCTTTTCCGCTTCCAGGACTGTGTCCACCGCGTCCCGCCGGTCGGACGGAGCCTTCCAGGCGGCGTGGGCTTTCCGGGGACAGGCTGCCCGCAGGGCCTTGCCCGCGGCGTACTGCTCGGCGAAGGTCATCACGGGGCGCGCCTTCGCCCGGGCAGGTTCTTTGCGTAAAGTGTTCGGCTTAGAGCCCTTCCTGCTTTTCATTGTCGTATCCCATCTTTTTGTACTCATGGATAATCTCCTTCCAACAGCGCCCCTTATTTCCCCGCCGGGGAAAATTTAGCCAGCAGTTTGGAGGCGGCCATGGCAAACTTTTGCTCCTGTTTTTCCGCCGAAAGTCCCGGTTCCGCCGTGCCGGTTGCCGCACCGCGCCAGAACATTTCCTGGCTCTTGCCATCCACAAAATCCAGTAAAACCGTACCTTCCTCGTAGGTGCTGACATCAACCCCGCCTGCTCCCCAGCGTCGGTAGCCATAGCCGTAATCAGTTACATTCACTTTGGTCTGGGTCAATCCCTGCACGGCGATTAAAAAATCGGGATTCTCCTGGGACTTTACCATTCCTTTGGCTTCCAATTCCTTGTCAATCGCGTTCATGAAACGTTTGATCACCAGTTCGCTGGCTCCTTGCGGCACGGTTATCTTCATCCAGTTGTAAGATTTCAGGTTGGCGAAATTATAGCCGGGGTCATAATCATGGTTAACGCTGATGGATGGCCCACAGCTTACTATGAACGCCAATAACGCGAAAACGAGAACAACGCTTGCTTTTTTCATCATGGAGTCTCCTATGTTTTGTCATGGATCGTGTTCGTGTGTTCATGTGTTCGGGTAACTTGAACACATGAACACAATTTATTACCGTCATTAGCCGACAAGATAATCCACCTGTCAAAACCAGCGTTCAGCGGTTTACCGGTAGCGTTGCAAATCCTTTCTCATTAAATCTCAGAGGCTGTTTTAGAAACAGCCACGAAGGCTCTAAGACACAAAGTTTCACTAAAAGATATTTAAAATTTTTGGTGAAACTTTGTGCTTTTGTGACTTCCTCCGTAAGGAGCCCCTTGCGGGGGTGGCATAAGATAATACTTTTAAAACGGCTTCCCTGGCGCTATTCTTAAAAGAATTGAAACCCAAGCCCGATGTTGATATTATGCGCCACACCATCCTTGTAATAACTGTTGCCCAGGTAGCTCAGGCTGTAGTTGGCATTGAGCAGTATTTTCTCGTTAAGAAAAAAATTGAGCCCGGCTGTGCCGCCGACCAGGAATCCGCTGTTCGAACCCTCTACCTGCACGTTTTCCAGGAAGGACTTAACCTTGGAAAACTGAATGCCAAAGCCGCCGCCGATAAATCCTTTTACCTTCGGGGAGCCAAACAGGAATTTTCCGTATAGCATAATGGGGAGCACCTCGTAACTTACGGAGTTGAGGCGCTGCACTTCCTGTCCTGAGGCGGTTATGGAATCAGCGGAAGTCGTCGAGTAGGCGATGCTCACCCCGCCGGCCAGTTTGCCCTGATAGTTGGATTTTTCATAACTCACCGAAAAGGTATTTCCGTTCAGGTCGTTGTCCAGGTCTTCCGGCGATGCCTCGGTGAATCCGACGTTGAAAATGAGCAAACCGGATCCCGGCTTGTGCTGGGCCTGCGCCAGGCTAAGACTGATGAGCAGCATCAACAGGATAGTTGAAAATTGTTTCATGGCATTTCTCCTTTTTTGGTTTGATTCTTGGGTTTTCTTGAGCGTGTAGCCAATTGAATACTCATTCTTTCTCATTGCGTTCTCCACACATTGTTTAATGGGTATGTTAATTATTCCGATTCAGATTTTAACATCTGATTTTTTCCTCACTATTGGCCATGCTCCCCGAGCCTCTTCATCCCTTCGATTACCTTATGCCAGCCATAGGTGAACGAGAGCCGGAACCCGTCCATCCGCAAGTCGGTAGGTTCCTCGTCATTGACGGTCGCCAGGTAAGTGGTTGTGAGCTGGATATTCTCGTTGAGTTGATATCCGAGCGTGAAGCCGAATCCGAGATTGTTCAGCTTCTCTCCCTGGACCCCGTCGATGCTGGCCTGGCCGCCGGTGGCCCACACCCCGTCAAACGATCCCCAAAACGTTTCCGTAAAGTCGCGCGTCAAATGGCCTTCCACTTGAAAAATCGGGTCGGTCTTCAGCGTCTTTCCGCCATGATATTCGTTGTTGTCGGAGAAAAACCAGAGGGCGGGAAGCATCTCGAAGGTGGTGCGCCGGCCGGGTACCCACGAACCGATTTGCCAGACAATGGGCGCGCCCACCCGGCCATACCAGCGGTTCTGGCCGAGATTCAGAACCTGGCTGGAATCGTATTCACCGATTGGAAACGCCACATCCAGAATAACGTCGAGCGAGAAGCCCGGCTGATAACGCAGGAGAGCGGGGATGCCCATAAGCGGTTTTGGACCTATCAGATTTACACCAATCTCTAACAACGGGTCGCCATAGCCCGAGGCGTCCTGTTTGGTGGTCAGGCCGGCGACAGTGGCCTCGCCGGAGAGCCGGCCCATGGGAACGAGCAAGGCCACCAGGCTGCTCCGGCCGAACAAGGGCAAAAGCTTTCCGTAACCAGCCACGAGCACCGTGGCATCGAACTGTGCATCTGCCGACACGGTATGTGCCGGATCAAGGGGGTTGGCATTGCCGCTCAACGACTGCGGGAGCACCACCACGGCATTGGCGCCGGCGAGGCTCTTCCAATAAAAACGCGGCGGCACCTGGGCAAAGGTGAGGACAGGGCAAATTACCGCGAAGGCAAACACGGCCGCCGGAAGAAGCCGCCGGAAAGCAATGTGCTTCGCGGGGTTTCCCTGATTGTTCAGAATTTTTTGTTTGTGCATGAATTTCTCCTTAAAAAAGGTTTTGTAGAATAATCAGGTCATTTCTTCGGTTCGGCCATCATATCCGCTGGCGGCGTGAACTGCCGCTTGTAGATCAGCGGCGGGTAACCCGGGTCGTCCGGGACGCGCGGCGGAAGCTGGTCTTCCAGGGTCTCGAACACCGAGCGGTTCGGCAACACCACGTTGTTCGCCCGGGCATAACTGTCCCAGAGCGCGACCAGCGCCTTCACCTTTTCGGGGTGCTCTGCGGCGATATCCTTTCGCTCGGTGGGGTCGGTAGCGAGATTGAACAGTTCCCAGTCGCCCTTGCCGAACGACTTGTATTGCCAGCGGAGCTTCCAGTCGCCCTGCCGCACCGCGTGGTTGCCGAAGATTTCCCAGGCCAGGTAGTCCTCCTCCGTTCGCGGCGACTCCGCCTCTCCCGCCAGCACCCGGCCCCAGGACTTGCCCATAAGCGCGGGCAGTTCCTGCCCATCCCGGGCCTGCGGATAGCTGACGCCTGCGATTTCGAGCAGCGTTGGCATGAGGTCGGCCACGTGCATGAGCCCGTGGTTGATGCTCCCCCCGGGCCGCTTAACGGCGGGTCCGCTGACGATGAGCGCGTTCCGGATACCGCCTTCCGCCAGCCATCCCTTGTACTGGCTGAAGGGCGTCATCGATACCTGCGCCCACATCGGGCCGTAGGCGACGTACGAGCCGGGATCGCCCCAGGCGTTGGGATGGGTCTGCGACCAATTGCCCGCCGCAAAGAGGTAGTCGCGCGTGCCCGGCGTGCCGGCGATCATCTTGAAGAGGTCGGTTCCCTCCGCGCCGTTGTCGCCGAACACGATAAAAATCGTATTTTCGTACTCGCCGATTTTCTTGAGGTGGTCAATCAGCCGGCCGACGTGGAAGTCGAGGTTCTCTACCATTCCTGCGTAGAGCTCCATCTTCTTGCCGAGAACAGCCCTGGTTGCCGGAGCCAGCACGATGGGATCGGGCACAAACCACATGCGCTCGGCAAGCTGCGCGCCCGCGGGCATGATGCCGAGCTCGATTTGTCTTTTCAGCCGCGCCTGCCGAACCGCGTCCCAACCCTGGTCGTACTCGCCGACATGGCGATTGCGCCAATCCCGCGGCAGGTGGTAGGGATCGTGCGGTGCCTGGTGGGCAACGTAGGCGAAGAAGGGCTTTCCGTCGTCCCGGTTGGCATCGATAAACCCGATCAGCTTGTCAGTGTAGGTTTTCGTCGCGTAGTAGTCGTCGGGAAGCCGCGTAAGATAACGGCCATCCTCGGTGAAAACCGAGTGCGGCGCAGCCGCCGTGAAATTCGTCATATCCCAGTAGCTGCCGGCCCCATCGAGCAGCGAGAAGTCGCGCTCGAAGCCGCGCGCGGCCGGGATCTGGTCCGGCGCCTTGCCCAGGTGCCACTTGCCGACCATGTAGGTGTGATAGCCGGTCTCCTTGAGCAGCTGCGGCAGCGTAACCACCCGGTTGTTTAGATAACCTTCGTAGCCCTCCACGCCCCACTGGTTTGGCGCAGTCCACTCGTCCATGTTGCCCAGGCCGTTTACATGTGTATCGACCCCGCTCAGCAGCATGGATCGCGTGGGCGAGCAGCTCGCGTGGGTATAGAAATTCGCAAAGCGCACGCCATCCTTCGCCAGCAAGTCGAGGTTCGGCGTCTCAATCTCGCTGCCAAATGCCCCGATGTCGGCGAATCCCAGGTCATCCCCGAGGATGATAACAATGTTCGGCCGGCGAGCCCCCTGGCCAGCCGCGGCTTCCTGAGCCAGGGCCGGCGCAGCCAGCGCCAATATCAATACCGCCAGCACTGCGGCTGTTCTGAGTCTGGTTAGTTTCATAGATGATTCTCCTTCTGTGTTAGTTTCATACTCCTCTTTAGCCATTTACTTCTGAACCGTCAGAGGTTGCTTTAAGCTGACCTCTACCAGCGTTCCCGCGGGAACCTGGATGTGGTTTCCCTTGCTGGTCAGCAAAGCCACCGCGCCGCCTACCGCCGCACCTGCGCCGGCATCACCGGCGGCTGCGCCAATCAGCGCCCCGGCGCCAACTTTCTTCGCCGTTCCGCCTTTGCCGCTTTCTCCACCTACCTCGTCAGTTATAATGGGAATCATCTGATTGTTGAGGCTCAATTCCGTAAAAGTCACCAGCAGCCTGGACCCGCCAATCACCCGGCCGCCTATGGACTCCAGTACCGTGCCATACACCACGGTGCCTTTGGGCGCAACCACTCTGCCGTTCACCGCTAAGTCGTTTTCCAACTCGGCAGTGAACCTCGCCCCCTGGGGGTGGCTGGCGGTGCTGACGGCGTCTTTGGTTTTCAGCATCATTTTGCTGCCCGCCGGAACAGTAATGGGGCCGGAAGCATCTGCCGCTGCTGTGCCGGCAGCCGCCTGGGGCGCAGGCTGCGGGGCTGCGGCTGCGGCTTCCCGCGGCGAGAAAGTGAGGGAAGTGATGTCGCCCAGCGCCACGGTTTCGAGTTTACCGTTTACTTCAAACTGGAGCGCCTCCACTGTCCCGCCCTTAAAAGTACCCTGTAGTACTTTGCCGTCTTTCAACACCAGGGTATCGGCCAGGGTTGCCAGCGAAAAGAGGAACAAGATGATGACGATAAGTGAATTACGATGAATTGATTTCATATTACATCTCCTTTGTATATGGGTTTTGTAATTTTTTATGTTGGTAGTGCTAAATGGTTGGATGGTTGAATGGTTGGATGGTTGAACCATTTAGCCATTTAGCCATTTAGCCATTTTAATTGCCAGCATAATTCGCTTCTCACTACCTTTATTTTTCATTGATTGTCCTTCTTCCGCACTTTTTCAATCGCCTCTATTCCCATAACCTTAGATCCGTCGTCGATCTCGACTTCCGGCTCTTCACACAGCACCCGAATGGCGCCCAGCAACACCACAAAAAAATTACCGCGGAAATGGTTTTCCAGCTTCTCCCAACTCTGCCATTCCGCCTGGATGTGAATGGTGTTGTTATCACGATTATCTTGCTGGTATTGGTAACTTAAATTCCCCTTCTCTTTGCGCAACTCGGCCATTAAGCTGTCCAGGGTCTGTAAAACTTCCTTCAGCTTATGGGGTCGCGCTTTGGCATTGATAACCATTTTGATCATAGAGACGGCCTTCTCGATTATGGCAATAATTCGACGAACCTCATCCGGGAGATCGAAGACACTGCCTTTGAGCGCGCCCGCGGGCTTACATCTTTTTCGGACCTCCTATAAGCTCCGCGGCGGCGACAGATAACAGGTCAATCTTTATGCCAGATTAAAAGGGGGTTTTACAGGAAGGGAATAATTGGCTGATAAATAACAGTTTAAAGCCTGGGGAGTTAACAGAGGGGCGAATGATGCGGTTTTAGTTCCCCCGGAAATATCCGGGTTTCCGGGAAATTTCCGGGGGGAGATGTCTTTTTGAAGGGAAGAAATGAAGGATAAGCGCGGTTTCCCTGAAAGGGAAAAATACCAT
This sequence comes from uncultured Calditrichaceae bacterium, assembly GCA_964522165.1. Classification (GTDB taxonomy): domain Bacteria; phylum Calditrichota; class Calditrichia; order RBG-13-44-9; family J075; genus JABWBP01. The sequence goes on along the minus strand of CAZFVV010000011.1, from coordinate 54,983 downwards.
ATCCCTGGGCTACAATATGATGCCCTTTCAGGGCATGGTTGGGCGGCGGATGCCTAATTTTTTCATGCGGGAGCGGAGGGTGTCCGGATGGAGGCCCAAAATCGCTGCGGCGCCGTTTTTTCCTTCGATGCGCCAGTAGGTCTCTTCCAATACTTCGATGATGTAGCCGCGCTCCATTTCTTCTAAACTCTCTTTGGGAACAGAGGCGGCCTTTACCGTTTGCGCGTCTTCCAAAATATCCATTAACTGCAAGGAGGTCCCTTCCGTGGTAATGACCGCCCGCTCGATCACATTTTCCAATTCCCGCACATTGCCCGGCCAGGAATAGTTCTGCAAGGCGTTCTGGACTTTCCGGGGGACGGTGGTGATTTTTTTACCCATCTTACTGGCGAACCGCCGAACGAATACTTCCGTTAGCGCCGGAATATCTTCTTTGCGCTCCCGCAGCGGCGGCAGCGACAGGGGAAAAACGTTCAGGCGGTAATAAAGGTCTTCCCGGAAATTTCCCTTTTTGACTTCTTCTTTCAGATTGCGGTTGGTAGCGGCAATGATCCGCACATTCACTTTGAGGGTGTGCGAGCTGCCCAGGCGTTCAAATTCCCCTAACTCCAGAACTCTTAATAGTTTGGCTTGCAGCTCCAGGGGAAGCTCGCTGATCTCATCTAAAAAAACCGTGGCGCCGTCGGCCAATTCAAAACGCCCGATCCGTTGGGCATGCGCCCCGGTAAAGGCCCCTTTCTCATGGCCGAACAGCTCGCTTTCAATCAGGTTGGCGGGCAGGGAACTGCAATCCACTTTTATTAGCGGGCGGTCTTTGCGGCTGCTGAACTCGTACAGGGCGCGGGCGACCAGTTCTTTGCCGGCGCCGGTTTCCCCTTCGATGAGCACCGTGGCATCGGTGGGAGCAACCTGCTTGATTTTGTAAAAGAGGTATTTCAGCCCCCCGCTTTGCCCGATCATCTCTTCAAGATCATAGCCTGCTTTAATCTCTTCCTGCAGATAGATGTTTTCGCGCTTCAGTTGTTCGGAAAGCCGGGCGATCTCATTATAGGCGGTGCGCAGTTCTTCCGCATTCGCTCTGCGGATCAGGGCATTCACAAAGATCTCCCCGATTAAGCGCAGCCGGGGAATGATTTCTTCCGGCCAGTTTCGTTCCTCTTTAGCCGCGCCCGCCATCAGGGCATATTCAACCGCGCCGTCCACGAAAAGAGGTATGGTGATGTTTGACATTATACCTAATTTTTTCAGTTTTTCCCGGTCGAGGGCTGCTTCCCCGGGAAGGTCGTTTGCAGAGGAAAAGTAAAACGTTTCGCCGCGGAGGATTTTCGCTGCCGCCCAGGGAAACCACTCTTGTAAAGCAACCCTTTCTACCCGCTCCACCCCTTCCACGGCATAGGCATGGGTGGCGATCAATTCTTTTTTGTCCTGCGAAAATTGCAGCAAGGTGCTGCGATCCACCTTCAGAAATTCCGCCACCATCATCAGCCCCTCTTCAATCTGGCGGTCCACTTCCGCCGGCGGAATATTCACAAAGCGGGCGGATAAATGGGAAACGAGCTTCTCGAACTCAAACTGGTTTTTCAGCTTTTCTTCGGCGCGTTTGCGATAGATGGCCTGGGCAAATACCTCTGCCACCCGTTTTAGTTGTTCGATTAACTCCTTCGGCCAGGACCGGTAACTGTGAAAAGTATCAAGACCGATCCCGCTTATTAATGAACCACCCACTGAAACCGGAATGGTCAGGTTCGACTTCATTCCGGTCTGCTGGCAATAAGCTTTCTCTGCAACAGCTTCGTCCGGCAAATCGGAAGAATTCTCCAGAACAAAAATTCCCCCGCGATGGAGAATGCCGGCAAAGTATGGAAGAGCATAAGTCAGCATAATAAGGGGAAGAGGCTCAATACCCGGTTTCTGGTAAGAATGGGTTCGGAACAATTGTTTCATATCGTCGGAAAATTGCCCAAAGCCGCAGCGATCGACCCCCAGGAACTCCACGATCTGTTTCAAGCCCTGCTCGATCTGCTCGTCCACCTCGTTAGCCGGCAAATCGATAAATATGGATGAGATCCTAGAAATCAGTTCCTGAAGTTTCAGGCGTTCTTCCAGTTCCGCAATGGTTTTGCGATATTCGGTTTCGGATTTTGCAGATGGGGTTTTCGACTTGCGCGGTTTATTGATATTCTCGGTTTCTCTCATCACGATATACCTTAATCTTCTTCGAGCCTTCCTGGCTTTATGGCTGAATAGTTAGCTTTTTTCCTACCGGAAAACAAATTTAACAAACCTCCGGCAAAAAAACCAATAAATGTAAACACTTTTGTCTTCAATAAAACCATCTGGCAGGTAGAGAGGGCATGGGAGAGTGGCCGGGAATATGGCTTATCCGGACGCTTGCTTCATTGCGCCGCTTTTTGATCTATAAAATTGAGAATATCGTTTGCCGCCTGGTTGGCCGGGTGAATTTGTTTCATTCGGCGGGCATACATACGGGCTTTTTCCAGTTGGTTGGTTTTGAGGCAATAATCGGTGATGGCATAGAGGTAATCAAAATTCTCCGGTTCGATCTGTAATGCCCTCAGTAAGTTTTTTTCAGTCGCCGGGTAGTTTTGCAGATATTGATATATCAGGCCCAGGTTATAAAAAATTCGCGATCTGCCGGGCATTCTTTTCCCAGCCTCGGTTAATATTTGGGCAGCCTCTTCAAACTGTTTCATCTCTGCCAATAACAGCCCCAGGGAATAATAGGCCTCGTCAAATTCGGGGTGATCCCGGATGATTTCCCGGAACATCCGCTCTGCCTGCTCATTTTTCCCGAAACGATTATACATCATGGCCAAATTCACTTTAGGCGGAATAAACAGATTATCAATCTCGATAGCGATTCGGTAATGATGTTCCGCCTCTTTGAAATCTCCCAAACTGGCATACAAATTCCCTAAATTGTGGCGGCTGGCCGGAAAATCGGCGCCGTATTCCATAGCCAGGTGATATTCTTCCAGCGCCGCGCGAAAACGCTGTTTTTGCGGGTCAGTAAGCCGCTCCTCGGGAACCCCGGCCAATTGAGAAGCGGCGAGGATTCGCACTGTTTTTACTGGATCGTTCAACAAAGGAATCAGCAGATTCAGGTATTCTGCCCGGTCTGCCGGGTTGAAAAAAGAAACCGCCGTGCTGCGCAAAACCGGGGAGGGGTCCTGCAGCGCTTTTTGAAAGACTGCTGCAGTAGTATCGCTGGCAAAGCTGCTTAACAGGGATAAGGCGCTGGCGCGCACCAGCGGCGCATACAATGGTTCATTGATGATCTCGATTAAATCCTTTTCCGCGCCCGGATCGCCCTTGCCGGCTTTAGCAAATGCCTGTCCGAAATGCCCGGGACGGCTGATTCCATACCATTTGTTTACCTGATCGACCGCCCACTGAACCGGTTTGTCGCTGTGGCACTGGTTGCAGGCATTGGGAACCCCGATTTCCAGGCTCAAATCCGGGCGCGGCGCCCTCATGCTGTGATCACGGCGAAAATCCACGCCCATGTAATACCGGCCCGGCATGTGACAACTCACGCACAGGGCACCTTCCCCCACTGCAACCTTCTTTTTCCCTTGTTCTAATATCAACGGTTTTGCCTGCTCCTGGGGATATTTATGAAAATGATGGGAATAAGCATCATAAATATCCGGGCGGTGGCATTGAGCGCAGAGGCGATTGCCGGTTTCGATGATTTTCCCGCTGTGCACGTTATGGCAATCGCTGCAGCGCACCCCTTTTTCATACATTTTACTCTGCAAGAAAGAGCCGTATTCATAGTCTTCCTCCAGTATCTGGCCGTCCGTAAAATAATGCGGCTCTGTTATCAATTGCGGGAGAGCGATATCCAGCAGTTCCTCATAGTGATGGGGGTTGTCAGCAAATTGAGAGCGGCGGGAATGGCAGGGCGCACATAACTCAACCTGCCTTTTCGCGTCGATTCCGCTGGTTTGTACTGACAGATCATAGTTGGTACCCGGGGTGCGGGCCATTTCCGGTACCTGCGCCCAGGCAACGTGCAAGGAGCCCGGGCCGTGGCAGGCTTCGCAACTCACGTCTATTTCCGACCAGGTGGTATTATAGGTTCCGGTTTCCAGATTATAGTTTTTTTGCACGTTGGTCGAATGGCATTCGGCGCACATGCCGTTCCAGTTCTGACCGCCGTTGCTCCAGTACAGCCAATCGGAAGGCATTATCTCCTGGCCCGGGTAAACCATTGGCACCAGGTGAAACCATTGCTTGCGTTCCGTATCCCAGGCAATCGGCAGGCATTGCAGGCGGCCACCTTCAAAAGGGATCAAATATTGCTGAAGCGGGGTTACCCCAAAAACATAAGTAATTTCAAAATCAGCGATTTTGCCTCCCTGACCCGGCGTTTTGACAAAGAACTTTTCTCCCCGGCGATAAAAACGGCTGGTGTCGCCATTGAAGACGAATTCTGCGTTTTCAAAATTGCCCAGCACGGTTTCAGCGCTGGCGGTATCCATGGCCATATCATGGTGGGAGCCCCGCCATAAATCATATTCCTTTTTGTGGCAGTCAATGCAGTTTTCCCGGCCCACAAACTGCGCCTGCATTGTTTCCCGGGAGTATTTTTCGCCATCTATCAAATAAAATTTTACCAGGTAGAGCGGTAAGGACAGCACGATGAAGAAAGTCGCTGCCAGCCCGGCGATTTTCCAGTTTTTATGCATATACCGCCTGGGATTTTACAAACCGCTGGCGTTTGAGTGGTTTGCCGGTGTTAACCAGTACCTCTCCATTTTGAATAATAACCGGGAAAATATCCAATGCCCGGGGCGCGGGCGGGCTGAGAACGTTTCCCACTTTATCAAACGATGAAGAATGGCAGGGACAGACGAATTTTTCGGAGGAAGTTTCCCAACTGACGGAACAGCCAAGATGGCTGCATTTTAAAGAAATCGCCAGAAAGCCGCCGTCTTCCAGTCGGCAAATATACAAGCGGCCGGGCCGGAAGGGGGTCACTGAATTTGGTGCAAAGTCGCTAACCGCCCCCACATTCAGCAGTTTTGAGCGATCGCTGGACGGTGTTTTTCCCTTGTTAGACCACAAGAAGGCCATGCCTGCGCCGGTGAATTCCAATCCGGCCACTATTCCCAGGGCTGCCCAGGCTTTCTTCAGGAAATTTCTTCTGCTAAGGGGTTCTTCCCGTTTGTTCTGCTTTTGGGCTGATGTTGACATCATGGCTCTCTTTTGTTTTCTGCCAGTTATGTTCACCAGGGCCATGCCAGGCGCATGCCTTCCCAGCGGAAGCCCACGCTGGTGGCCGTTAGAATCAAAAAACCAGTGAGGATGAAAATAAAAACCGCCTGAACCGCCTCGTTCTTTGTGGCGGCAAATTTCCTCTTCAATAAATAATACAGGGCGGCCATAAAAATCAGAAGGAAGCTTAGCGGTATCACCCCTTTGATGATATATGCGGGGAAAGCGGCAAGCGTCGCGCTATTGGTTATGATATATTCATCCAGTAAAATGGCAAGCGGGGTAAGAATCAGAGCGATTGCCGCGCTGATTAATCCCATTTTCCGGCCCTTGCCGGAAATGAACCAGATGCCGGTTGGTTCGGCGTCATAGTGCAAGTAGGGGATTGCCAGCATCGCCAGCATGGCGGTAAACGGAATGACCATGACCGCAAATAGCGGGTGGAAATGTAGCAGCAGTTCCTGAAATCCCTGGAAATACCAGGGCGCTTTGGCCGGGTTGGGGCTAAAATCGGGGTTGGCTTTTGCCTGAAGCGGCGCATTAAAAACCGCGGATACGTTAAGTAAAACTGCCAGTAACACCAGCGCCACCACCAGTTCTCTGACAATTAGGTTGGGGATCACCGCGACATAATTGTTGGCCTCATTGCCGAATTTTCCCGGTATAATCACCCCACGGGCTTTACGGATTCGCCAAAAATGAAGCAACATCAGCAGGAATAACAACAGCGGTAAAATGCTGGTGTGCAGATTGTAGAATATCAACAGGGTTCCCGCACCGACTTCCGTTCCTCCCAGAACCGCTTCGCGTAATTCTGCGCCGAATAAAGGAAGATATTCTAACATTCCGGTGCTGACGGTAATTGCCCAGTAGGCCAGTTGGTCCCAGGGCAGTAAATACCCCGTGAAATTGGCGGCAACAACAATAAATAGCAGGCCGCAGCCGATAATCCAGTTAAACTGCCGCGGTGGATGGAATGCCCCGGTAAAAAAAACGCGCAATAAATGCAGAAAGGTAATTGCAAGAAGAAAAATGGCGCTCCAATGGTGTATATTCCTGATAAACTGCCCGAACAAGACTTCATTTTGAAGGACTAAGATGGAGTCATAGGCTTTCCCGGGGAAAGGCGCATAAACAAAACGCAGCAGGAGACCGGTCAGGAATTGTACAGCAATCAATAATGCCGCCATTCCCCCTAATCCCCAGGTGTGGGTAAATTTCAGAACGGCTTCCGGAACCCGCGGCGGGTGCAGATGCAATATGAGCGATTTTAAACCGAATTTCTGTTCCTGCGAATCGATAGATGAATTTTGTTTGCTCTTGATCAGCCGTTCAGCCATTTTTATACTCATTTTGTTCCGGCAAACCAATGTAAGAATTTTCCGGCAAAAAAACCAAGCAATGTAAATGACATTGCGTACAAAACCAGGGTTTCGTAAACCGGTTCTAAAATGGCGTAAGTAAGATTTCGAATACGATCATCTGTTTTTCGTAAATTACCCGTTGAACCCAATTCAAAACGCCTCCTCCACCCCAAAATAAACCCCGCTGGTATTGCGGCCAAAGCCGAAATCCGCCCGGATATTCACCTTTTCGGCCTGGTTGAATAAAAACCGCAATCCGAACCCCCCGGAAAATTTGGCGGAGATCATGCGGAAGTTCCGCATCTCACTTTCCACATCGCCCAGCCCGGCAAAGGCCACAAAACCAAAGCGCCGCCATAAATGCCGACGATATTCCGCCTGCCCGGCCAAGTAGTCTTGATCGCGGTAGCGCCCCTGGTAATAGCCGCGCATAATCCGCGGCCCACCCAGTGTGGAAAGTTCATAAAAAGGCGGATTCCCCCGCACAAAGCTGGTAAACACCTGGAATGCCAGCACATTTTTTTGCTGGATGGCTATATAGTACCGCAGGTCTATTTCAAAGCGGTTGAAATTAAAATCGCCGCCGAAGGCCTTTTGATAGAAAATAATTTTTACCTGATGATACATGCCCCTGTCGGGATAAAAGATGTGGTCGCGGGTGTCCCAGACCGAGATCAATCCCAGCCCGGAGCTGATACCGCCCTCGCTGCCGGTTGTCTGACCGTCGAGCAAATAAGGATTGTTTTTCTTGTCTTCAATGGTGTTGTTGAAATAGTCATAAACCCACCCGGCTTTGGCGCGTCCAAGGAATTTAAACAGCGGCGGCGCTTGCAGGTTTAATTCAATCCCCCAGCCGCTGGAAATGTACTCTTCGCTTTCAATATCGGGGGTAGCGCTGCCGATCCCCCAGAACTTATCTACATAATATCCATAGTCGAGGTTAGCGGAAAGAAACAAATTGTTGCGGGCCATATATAGCTGCGGCGAAAGGGTTATTTTATACTGGCTTTTGGTGGAGTAGTAGCCGGAAAGGGTTACTTTGGAGGGTCGCAGCAGAAAGTATTCGGAAGTATAAAACGTAATGATACCGCCCACCCCAAAGGCCAATTCCGTCTCCGGGGTATAATATACGTACGGATAAGCATTTAAGCGGGTCTTATGAGTTTTCAGTATTTCCTGCTTAAACAGCGCCTGTGATGAATCCGGTTTATCCTGAGCGGATATGGCCAGGATTCCAAACAGCACGATGAGCCAGGGAATTGTTGATACAGGTTTCATGTGAGTTACCTGGTTATTTAGCTTATTTTATCATTCGAAGTTAACCTTGGGAATTCCTTTCCATGCCGCTTTTTCCAAAAGTTCATATTTTATGGGTTCAATGGAGCAAGCGCTTTTACCCTAATCAATTTGCTTTTCCTGTTTTTACGGAAATTGCTAACGGTTCTTAGAATGTTATATGTCTGTAACATTAAGCTAAAAAAAGTGGATCACCCGGAACCGGAAGATGCTGTCGGTGGTGCTAAAAGGTTCATCAATCGTATCGCGGCCTTGCTGCAGGGTATAAAAGAACTGGTAGCGCCAAAAAGTTGTCCGGTTGTAGGTGATACCGACCCTGAACCGCAGCCGTGAACTGAAGCGCTCCTTCAGGTCTTCTAAGTTAACAAACGCTTCCACATCAACGATGATGCTCAAAGCCCCGTGCAGTAAAGCGCTCGCCCGGTTCATAGGAATCACCGCCTGAATACGGTTCCGGATTCGGGAACTTTTTATCCAATTCTTACCGGCGAATGTGTACTGGGCGCGGTATTCGTAGCGCAGAAAATCCAACAGCTTCATGCCCCGGATGCCCCCGCCGGTATAAAAATACGGTCTTATCCCTAAATAAGGGCGCGCCTCGTATGAATTGACGCCCGCCGCCTGATGGGTATAAGTAGTAGACAATCCCACTGCCAGATCCAGCCATTGGGCGGCGCTGTATTCCCAATTGGGCGTGATGCTGATCTCCCACCAGTCCTGCTCTCCCAGAACCACCCGCGGGCCGGTCTCACAGTCAAAGGTCCACTTACCCATCGGATAAGTGGGTATATAGTCGAACCAGAACTGGTAATTCTGCGCTCTCCGCTCCTGGGAAAGCGCGGAACTCACTTGCAAGCAGCACAAAAACAACACACTACGGATAAATATTCTTCCAGTCATTTTTCATATCCACCACCAACCAGCCTTTAGCGGTTGCTTCATCCAGCGCTTTATCAAGTTTGCCGACGGGCGATTCTCTGTCATAAGCCCACTCTCTTTCCGCATCGGTGTGATGAACCAGCAGCATCAACCGTTTACCCTCGCCGGCTTCCGTCCATTGCAGCATTTGCAGGTCGCCGTCGGAATTTCCGAAAGCAGCAATGGGCCTCCTCCCGATAAACTTATGAATGCCCACCGGCTTTCCTTCTTTATCATCGATAAAATCAATTTCCGGCAGGCGCACCAAGACGGGATTGTCTTCGCGCATTTCAAATTTTGTTTTGATACTGCTTCCCACCACCTGCTCCGGGGGAATGCCATATACCTCTTCTGTCCAGGGGCGCATAAATTCAATCCCTCCGCCGGAGACGATGTAGGTCTTAAAACCGTTCGCCCGCAAATAACCCAGCAATTCCAGCATCGGCTGGAACACCATTTCTGTGTAAAGTTTCCCGGTCGTGGGGTGTTTGGCGGTATTGATCCACTCTGTCACAATCTGTTCGAATTCGGCAGTGGTCATTCCCACGTGAGTGGCCATCATCAGTTGCATCAAGCCTTGTTCCCCGGAAGCTGCCAGCGCCTGCGGATCATTTTCCAGCACCGCTTTAAAGGGCTGGGTTGTCTTCCATTCCGGATGTTGCGGCGCCAGCGCCTTCACCCGGTCAATGGCAAAATAGAACTGGAAGTAAACCGGGCGCTCCGACCACAAGGTGCCGTCGTTGTCAAACACTGCGATGCGCTCTTCCGGCGGCACGTAATTGGGATTGGACTTATCGGTCACTTCCGCGACAAAATTCATAATCGCCTGTTTTATAGCGCCCTCATTCCAGGAAGGCAGGGGATCGGCAGTGGTTGTCTGCTGCTGCCGTTCACATCCGAAGGCGGCCAGAATGGCAAATACAGCCAAGCAGTTGACCACGTTTTTTAAAATAAATGATCTCTTCTCAAACATCTGATATCCTCCTGTCTTAATCAGTTATGTAACCCGCGAAGAGGTCAAAGGGTCGAAGAGGCTAAGGGGGTCGAAGAGTCGAAGAGTCTAAAAGTTTGAGTGGTCAAATATGCAGCCACCTTATTCCTATGAAGTCTCTCAACTGTTCAATCCTTTGACTTTTTGACTTTTCTGACTCTTCGATTCTTCTGACTCTTCGACTCTTTTGCAGCGTCAACTCACTTGCCCGCCCCCTGGTTCTGCTGCATGCGCTGCAGCACCTGGTCGATGTTGAAGCTGGCTGACCTTTGCCGCTGCGGGAATTCCTGGAAGGTCTGCAGAAACATTCCGACGACCCCTTGCATCGGCACCAGGGCCCAGAGCTTGTCCCCCTGCCAGCGAAAGAACATCGGGGAATCCTCATCGAAGTTGACATGGTCCTCGAACGGGTCCATGCGCAGGTTGATAATTTTGGGCATATTCTGCTGCCTGGCGGGGCCGCCATTCAACCAGTTTTCACAGAGCGAGAAGTGGGCCTTCCAGTCCCGGATGCGCACCGCGTTGAGGCTCCCGTTGTCGTCGAAGTAAAAGATCTCATTCCGATTACTGGGCCCCGTGCCGGCGAGCAGCCCCCGCTGATCATAGCCGTCCAGATGCACTTTGAAGGTCTTGCCGTTGGCGGTGTGTCCCCTCTTCAGTTTTTCCTTGATGTCCGGTTCCCCGATCGCCGCCAGGAGCGTCACTGCCCAGTCCTCGTGTGACATGATTCCGTTGATGACCGTGCCGGGCTTGACCAATCCCGGCCAGCGCACCGCGCATGGAACCCGGAACCCACCTTCCCAGGTACTTCCCTTCTCTCCCCGGAATGGTGCGGTCCCGCCGTCCGGGAACGTGAACTTTTCGACCCCGTTGTCGGTAGAGAACACCACGATGGTGTTGTCAGCGATGCCGAGGTCCTCCAGCTTTTTGAGCAGGATGCCGACATGGTCGTCGAGTTCCTGCATCCCGTCCGCATAGAGGCCATAACCCGTCTTATCCTGGTACTTGGGCTGAAGCCGGGTCCAGACATGCATCCGGGTTGAGTTGTGCCAGATGAAGAACGGCTTCTTTTCTTTGACCGCGCGCTCCATAAACGCCAGCGCGGCGTTGAGGAACTCTTCATCCACAGTCTCCATCCGCTTCCGGGTCAGGGGACCGGTGTCCTCGATCTTGCCTTCCGCGCTGGACTTGATAACCCCGCGGGGACCGAATTTTTTTCTGAATTCCAGGTCTTTGGGATACTGCGGGTCCTCCGGCTCCTCCTCGGCGTTCAGGTGATAGAGGTTGCCGAAGAACTCATCGAAACCGTGGTTCGTGGGAAGAAATTCGTTGCGGTCACCGAGGTGATTCTTGCCAAACTGGCCGGTCATATAGCCGTGATTCTTGAGCAGATCGGCAATGGTGGGATCCTGAGGCTGCAGCCCCAGTTCCGCCCCCGGCAAACCGACCTTCAGCAGCCCGGTGCGGAAGGGATGCTGCCCGGTAATAAAGGCGGCTCTGCCCGCCGTGCAGCTCTGCTGGCCGTAGTAATCCGTGAACATTGCCCCTTCTTTTGCGATCCGGTCGATGTTGGGGGTGCGGGTGGTCATCATGCCCATATTGTAGGCGCTGATGTTGGACCAGCCGATGTCATCGCCCCAGATGACCAGGATGTTGGGTTTGTCCTGCCCCGCTGCCGGCTGCCAAAATAACGCCGCCAGCATGACGGCCATAAGTAAACAAATCGCATTAATGAACCGTTTCATGACATTACCTCCATTACTGTGTGATACTTTAATTAGTGGAGGGGTCACACTGTTCGACCCCGCTTCTCTGCGGGGTCGGAAAACATACAACCATTGCTAATGTCCGCCAGACTAAATCATATTATAACGCTTTCAAAACTCTGCGACCCCTCAATTAGTCAGGAAACTATATCCTCAAAGTCCATTTTGCCGCGGCGCCACTACTTCGATGGCTGGCCACTGGTCATCGATTTCATTACTTTATCAAGATTCCAACTAGCGGGCGCCTGACGCGGCGGGAACTCCTTAAAGCTTTGCAGCCACTGCCCGATGCCTGCCGCCGCTGGAACGATCGTGTACATGCGTTCCGCATTCCATTGTCCATAACCGAAACCTTCTTCCTTGGCACGCTCGAACGGATCCATGCGCAGATTGGTCATGATCGGCGCTCTCAGGACCACGAAGGGTTCAAGCCAGACATCCATACCTCTGGCACGCTGCACCAGGAAGGTGAACTTCCAATTGTTGAAACGAAGCGCGGCAATCCCGCCGTCATCGGTCCAGTAAAGAAACTCTTTCCGCGGCCAGGGGGCCTCTCCTTTCAGAGCGGGCAGCAGATTGTATCCGTCGAGATGCACCTTATAATCCCGCTGTATGGCTGTGGCGTGATACCCCTTCAACAGTTTTTCTTTGATTGCCGGATCACCCGCTGCAGCCAGCAGAGTTGGCAACAGATCCTCGTGCGATCCAATATCATTGATCACTGTGCCGGGCTTGACCATACCAGGCCAGCGGATCATAAAGGGAACCCGGTAACCGCCTTCCCAGTTAGTGCCTTTCTCACCATGAAACATGGTGGTACCGCCATCCGGCCAGCTCATTACCTCGGCACCATTGTCAGTGGTGTACACCACGATGGTATTCTTCTCCAGACCTAACTCTTTCAGCTTTTCCAGCAGCTGACCGACCATCCCGTCATGCTCCACCATCCCATCGGCATAAATCCCCAGACCAGTCTTGCCCTGGGAGGCAGGTTTGAGGTGAGTGAAAACATGCATCCGGGTGGAGTTCCACCAGATAAAGAAAGGTTTGCCTGCCTGCTTGGCGCGTTCCATGAAATTCAAGGTTGCAGCCATGAACTCTTCATCCACTGTCTCCATGCGTTTCCTGGTCAGCGGACCGGTATCCTCAATTTTCCCATCGGCACTGGATTTGATGACACCGCGAGGCCCGAATCTTTTCCTGAATTCCGGATCTTTAGGATAATCTACGTTTTCCGGTTCTTCCTCCGCATTCAGGTGGTAAAGATTACCGAAGAACTCGTCGAAGCCGTGATTGGTCGGCATCATCTCATCGCGGTCGCCCAGATGATTCTTACCGAATTGTCCGGACATGTAGCCATAGTCCTTGAGCAGTGCGGCAATTGTTGGATCTTCTTTCTGGATACCTTCCGGTGCCCCCGGAAGTCCAACTTTGGTAAGCCCGGTGCGAATAGGAGACTGCCCGGTGATGAACGCTGCCCGGCCGGCGGTACAGCTCTGCTGGCCGTACCAGTCCGTGAATAGCGCCCCTTCTGCTGCGATCCGGTCGATGTTGGGTGTGCGGTAACCCATCATGCCCATGTTGTAAGCGCTGACATTGAACTGCCCGATGTCGTCGCCCATGATAATCAGGATGTTGGGCTTGTCCTGCCCCGCTGCCGGTTGCCAAAATAACGCTGCCAGCATGACGGCCATAAGTAAACAAATACCTTTAATGAACCGTTTCATAATGTTACCTCCATCATTGTGTGATACTTTAATTAGTGGAGGGGGCGCACTGTTCGACCCCGCTTCTCTGCGGGGCCGGAAAACGCACACCTCCGTTATTGTTTGCCACTTTGATTCTCCGCTTGCCCCGCTTCGGCATACTCCTGGTACATGCGCCACAGCACCATGGTCAGGGGAACGCCGAGGATAGTTCCCATCGGTCCCAGCGCCCAGGTCCATATCACCAGCGAGAGCACAATCAGCAGAAAGGAAACTTCCAGCCCTTTTTGCATGAAGCGCGGTTTAACCACATTCTCGGACAACGAATTGATCAGGAAAAACCCGATCACCACGATAAACGCCCTTCCCCAGCCGAACTCTAACAACGCCAGCAGCGCCGGGGGAAGCAGGGAGAGGATGAAACCGACATTGGGAACGAAATTGAGCAGAAACGACAGCACCCCCCACATCCCCGGGAAATCCACCCCCAGCGCGATCAGAAGAATGGTATTGCCGAGGCCGACGAGCAGGCCGGTGAGGGAAACAATGGCCATGTATTTCCGCACGTCCTTGCCGAACAGAAAGTAGCGCGACATGACCCCTTTGGATTCCACTCCCTGCTGTAACTTGCCGAGATATCCGGCCGCTTCGATCAGGATAAACACCACGATCAGGATAATCACTACCGACACACTTACCATGCCCAGCCCAGCGGAGAGCAGCTTGCTGGCCAGTTGCATGATCCGTTCCGGCTGCATCTTGAACCCGGAAAATAAGGCGGGAGCGTCGATCCCCATTCCGGCTAAAAATGTTTCCAGGGAACCCCAAACCTCTGCTAAGCGCGGCTGGTAAGCCGGCAGCCGGTCGATCATTCGCGCTATCGATGCCCCCACGAGAGCGGAGAGCGCCAGGCCGCCGAAAATGACTAACAGGACGGTAATGGTGACCGCCAGGCCGGGACGCGCTCCTTTGCGGATAGCCCATGCCATAAACGGCGTCACCGACATCGCCAGCAGGAAGGACAGCAGAATCAGGTTAACCACCGGCGCGGCGAAATGCATGCCGCCAATGATGAACATCCCCGCCGCGACCGTAACCAGCGGGTTTCTGAGTGATTGCATATTATCTCCTTACTCATCAACTCAGTGGCTTTGGCATCGGTCATCGTTTAGTTCTTATTTTCTTTGGCCTGATTTTCCGAAACGAACGGAAAACTCACTGAAATTTGCCAGAGTGAATTTTTGATTGCCTTGCCGGGATTGTCCTTGACCGTATCGGTCAATCCCAGGGTATATCGAGCGTGCAGGTCCAGCCCTTTGCCGTTGCGCGCCCCCCACAGGGAATACATCAAATCGAAGACCACGCCAAACTCAAGGGTATTGAGTTGAGATTTGATATTTTCTTTAAAGGTAAGATCGTTATCTTCCCGGATCTTAGACTGAAACTTGTCGGTGGCGCTGGTCAGGATACTGATCTGCGGCCCCGCTCCGATGCTTAGCCTGGGATTACGGCGGGTGCAGAATTTCAACACTACCGGAATGTCGATATAATTCAATTCTCTGGCGGTGTTGGTCGGATTCTGCAACAACGTATCTAAACTGGAATTTTCGCTCGACCGAAGCGGGATATCGCTGGCGCCTTTGGGAGAAAGCGGCATAAACTCCGGCACCAGGTAGAATTTGTCACTCAGCTTGATGGTGGCCGTGGCACCGAAATTGAGATCTAAACGCGAGTTGGTGTTGTCAATGCCGGACAGGTTGGCCCAATTACCGCCGATTTTGAGGCTGAAGTAAAAATTTTCCGTGGCGACCTTCTCGCCGAAGAGCAAAACCAGTACGGCCGCCTGGGCGTTTGCCGCGGTGGTGTATGAACACACCGCCAGCAGGACCATGAAGATAACCGAAGAAATAAACCGGTTTTTCATCATTTGATCTCCTTTGGATAGTTTTGTCTCTTTTCGTTTGAGAGAGAAAGGTTGATTTTAATTACTGAAACGATAGAACCTTTCATTTTAAATCGCAGTGACTTTTGCAGCAAAGTGCCGGGTATTGCGAGAATTTATTGGCTCCGTCTCCGGCCATTAATTACTTCCGTCATTCTTGAAGAAAGGAAATATGACAAACACTAAGAGGCGCTGCCCTTCCAGGGTGCTTTTGGTACCCATCTCCCAAAAGTAGCGGGCGTTAATTAAAGAAATCAGCTTGCCCTTGATCACGATTGGCAGGGTTACTTCCGGCCCCAGCCCATAGACCCGGTGCTTGTCCTCCAGGGTAACCTGGCTGGGCAGGTTTGGAATAGCGGTATTCAACCCGATTTTGTCATTGCTCACTTTCCAGTTGCCGTAATAAGCCGCCCCCACGGACAAAGCGCCTTTAAAGAACGAGCGGCCCAGACCGCCCTCCACGGTAAGCGTATTGCCCACATCGATCTCGGTATCTTTCTTTTTCCCGTTCAGCTCATAATAACCGCTGGCGGCGAGATGCCACTGTTTCTGGGCGTCAAAAAAGAGCGTGGTTCCGGCGCCGAATTCGTGGGTCCACATGCCCATGCCATTGTTGTCGTTCGCTCCCGCTTCATAACTGCCGGTGGGAAAATAGACGCCATAGCTGGCGACGAAATCCGCCTGCTTTAAGTGCCAGCCTAAGTTGACCGGCTGGAGGTAGAGATCTGCCAGTCCCAGGCCGGATTCGAAATCAAAAGAAGCAAACTCAAACTGGTTGTTGCCAAACCCTATGTTGATCAAAGCGCCGTAATTTGCGCCCAAAATTTTGTACTTGCTTACCCACCAGCCGAACAAGGTGAAAGCGTCGATGTTGACATCCCGCTTTTCTCCGCTGATATTTTGCAGCTCGTTGCCGTCTCCATCCATAATCTTGTCCGAACCGTAATGGATATAAACCGGGGCAACGAGGAATCCTTCCGGATGCTGGGTTCCGGATTGCAGCCCCCAGGAACCCGGCAAATGGTGTCCCGTTATCTGCGCGGGGGCGGGACCGGTGATCATCAGAAAAATGCACACCGCCGCGAACAAGGTAAAGATGCAATGTTTCATAATGGTTTTTCCTTTCATTAAAAGTTCCATAATTCTTCACTGGCAAAGCTTACCCGAAGAGTGACATAGGGTCCCTGATAGATATCTTCTTCGCTGTACCAGCCGCGTTCATTTTCTATATCGAGATACAGGTACATATTCCGGTATCCAACATCTGCAATATATGTCCACCTTTTTGTCCTTAAAAATTCGTATGCCACGGCAACATCGATAATATAATAGCGTACGTCAAATTCATCGCCTTCCATGTTGCCCTTGAAAATTGCACCGCCTGCAGTACCTATAATCCTCAATCTGTCAAAGTTCAGCCGGCCGCTCAGCGCCAGAAAAGGCATCGGGAACCAATAGTCATCTCCGAGTTTTACCTCATTCCCCTCAATGTCGGTAGTAACATAATTTGCACCCATATGAAGCGCCATGATACCAATACCAACACCCAGATCATGCTTCTTTTGGATGAATCTAAAGGCGGTACTTAAGAGGTACATTGTTAGATCCAAAGTGCCATCTACGACAGCCCCCGAATCAATCTGCGTTTCATCCCTTACAATATCTGTCTTTGCGGTAAATCCACCTTCGTATGATCCCCTTGACCCGCCAAATTCAAGGTTCCACTTTTTATACCTTCCGCCGAGGAAAAGCGCCAGGCTCGGTGAATAAGTATTCATCCCGATTTCATCGTATTGAATGTCAGATTCGAATCCGTCAGAATTCCGGTGAGCCGAAAATCCACCGTCAAGGCTCATGTAATTCAGGCGTAGTCCGCCGCCGATTTCCCATTTGGGCCGTTCGATTTGCGCGCAAAGCGTGCTCCAAATTGCAAATAATGAAATAAGCAAAATGTTTCTCATAACGGGTCTCCTCTCAATTGTTAAAGCGTGTTGATCAGTGCTATCTATCGTGCAATTCTCAGGGTTTCTACGACTTCCAGCCCCTCTGTTTTTGTAATGGTGAGAAATTTGATTTCCGGCTTTTGCGCGGATAATTCGATAATCTCTAGTAATTGCCGGTATTTCGGGGAATGGATATGTTTTTCCAAATCTTCCCGGGATTGCCACTCTTCCCAATAGATAATTGTATTTCGTTTATCCACCTCCCGGGTAATATGGCTGCCGATACATCCGCCGGAAATTTCCGTTGACTGCTTAAACCTGTGCAGCGCTTCTAATATTTCCTTCCGGCGCCTGCCCGGTAAAACAACTATAATAATTGTCATCATCATCAAATCGGACCATTCGCCAAAAATATGCCATGGGGGGCAAACGGTCTATGCGTCGATTCTAAATGATTAAAGATTAGTTTTTTAGAAGCTGAAAATGAGGGAAGAACGGCGAGGAGGCGAAATAAAAAAAGGTCAGCAGGTTGACTTTGAGTCAACCTGCTGACCTTTTGCACCTGATTTACATAATGTTAATTCAGGTTAATCTGATGCCGGGCAGGTTTTTAATCTCGGAGTGCAAAGCCTATGGGATTTGGAGAATTAACTGTGCTATGATCGGAGCACTCCGGTCAAGAGGTTTTTAAGTTCCTTTATCTTCCCGGGTAGGAATATTCATTTTTTTCATCTTGAAATAAAGTGTGGAGGGGTTCAATCCCAAAATTTCCGCCGCGCCGTAACGACCCTTAATTCGCCAGTCGGTTTTTTCCAATACTTCTAAAATGTATTTTCTTTCCATCTCTTCCAGGGTTTGCAGGGGACAATCGCTGGCAACCGGTTCCTTCGGCAAGTGAATATTCAGCTTGCTGCCGCTGCTGTTGATCATGGCGCATTCGACAACGTTGCGCAATTCCCGGATATTGCCCGGCCAGGAATAGCGCTGCAAGGCTTCCAGGCTTTTGCGGGATACGGTTTGAATGGTTTTCCCCATCTTTCTTCCGAATTCATCTACAAACACCTTTACCAGCAGCGGAATATCTTCCCGCCGCTCGCGCAACGGCGGCATTTGAATGGGAAAAACCCGCAGGCGGTAGTACAGGTCTTTCCGGAAATTGCCTTTGCGGACTTCTTCGGCCAGGTCCCGGTTGGTGGCGGCAATCACCCGCACATTCACTTTAATTTCTTTAGGGCTGCCCAGCCGTTCAAATTCCCCCTCCTGCAATACCCGCAGCAATTTGGTTTGTAATTCCGGCGAAAGTTCCCCGATTTCATCTAAGAAAATGGTCGAACCGTCCGCTATTTCAAAGCGCCCGATTTGTTTGGACAGGGCGCCGGTATATGCGCCGGTCTCCCGGCCAAAGAGTTCGCTTTCTATCAGGGCGGCAGGCAGGGTTGCAAAATTGACCGTTACCATTACCCGGTTTTTGCGGGCGCTGTGGTTGTGAATCACCCGGGCAATCAATTCTTTCCCCACCCCCGTCTCTCCCTCAATGAGCACCGTAGAATTCGTCGCAGCTACCTTCTTTACTTGTGCGAGAATTTTCCGGATCGCAGGGCTTTGGCCCACAATCTCACCCGGGCCGAATTCCGCGGTAATAGATTCGCGCAGGTAAATATTTTCCGCTTCTGCCTGCTCCTTTAATTGGTGAATTTCCTCTAATCTCTGGTGGAGTTCCTCTTCGCGTTTCTTGCGGTCCAGGGCATTAACGAAAATTTCACCGATCAGCCGCAGCCGGGCAACTACTTCAGGGTGCCAGGTTCGTTCCTTTATGACAGCGCCCACAGACAGAACATATTGAACAAAGCCGCCGATTGACAGCGGCATGGTAATGTTTGATTTCAGGTTAAACCTGGCATAACTATCCCGGTCGGTCTTCGCTTCCGGGGGAAATTCATCCAGTGATGAGAAGCATAGGGTCTCTCCTCTTAGAATTTTAGGCCTCACCCAGGGAAAGGATGATTTCTCCATTATTCTTATTTTCGGTATTGGCGGCAATCCCGGCCTGGCGTATATATGGATGATAAACAGTTCTTCCTGGTCTTCCGAAAATTGCATCAAAGAGCTTCGGTCAACATCCAGAAACTCCACCACCTGCTGTAAGCCCTGAACTATCCCGCCATCCACCTCAGCGGCGGGCAGATTGACGAATTTGGCAGAGAGTTCGGATATAAATTTTTCAAAGCGAAGCTGTTCTTCCAGGCTGGTTACGATCGGATGGATTTCGTCATTTAAAGTTGGCGAAGGCGTGGTTTTCGATGAATCTTGCTCAATGGCGCCGTTTTCCTTCATCTCGAGACAAAATCTTTTTTGTGTAGGTCCAATTTAACGCACTCCCGATTAAAAAACCAGTGCTTGTAAAAGCTATTGTCTTCAAAACCAGGATTTCGGTTATCGGGGGAAGGAAAATCATCACCAACAGTCCTGTAAATCCCCCCACCAGGCCGCCTATCAATGTTGGTGGGGCTATGTTTTTCCTCGCCCAGGCGGCCATTGCGGCCAATGAGATGACGCTGGCAACCCCTAAAGCGATAAAAGTTATGGCTACCATGCTGCGCAGGTAGAAGGAAAGGATCAGACAGATTGCCAGAAAAATTGCCAGGGCATAGCGGAATAATTTGACCAGTTTCGCTTGTTCGATGGGCTTAATCCGGGCGTAAAAATCTTGCAACAAAATCGAGATATTGGCGAACAGGTAGCTGTCCGCCGAGGACATAATGGCGGCGAGAAAAAGCACCACCGCCAATCCCAAAACTCCCGGGGGAAGCAACCTGATGAAGCCTTCTATCAATACCAGGTCCGGATCTTCCACCCGCACCTGGGCGGAGATTTCCAAACCGATGATCAGCAGCAGCACCCCGATGCAGGGATAAAGCATTGCGGAAAGAATTAAGCTCCGGCGAACCGTGCCCACATTTCTGGCGGCATAGACTCTCTGCCACAGTTCTCCCGAGGCAAACGGCAATATAATCCCCAATAAAAAAAAGCTGATGATTGATTTGACAGGGGCGGTTTTAGCGGGGATGAGGGCAGCGGAATGAAGGGTGGCTGAAGAGCCGTGCCACATGACATAGCCCAATAATCCCGCCAGGAGAATGATGAGCAGCAGCTGGGTAATGTCTGTTTTTACCACCGCCCGGAAGCCGCCCAACACCATGTAGATAAGAATGGTTATACCGATGATCAGCAGCGAATAGGGAAAAGGAATGCCGGAGATTTGTTCCAGAATTTTTGCTCCGCCAATCAATTGTAAAAGCAGGGCCAGCAGCATATATACCAACGTAATGGCGGCAGAGATAAATCCCACGGTTTTGCCATGTTGATCGAAAAAATAATCCGACAGGGTATAGAATTTCTTGCCGGAGGATATTTTCCGTAACTTGACGGCAAAGAAAATAAAGATAATATATCCGGTGGAAGCGCCCACGAAAAACCACATTGCCGAGACGCCATACAGGTAAACCATTGCTACAAATGTTACCAGCAGCCCCGCGCCGGTTTTGCTGGCAAGGATGGTAGCGGTATTGGTTAACGCTCCCAGGTTACGTTCGGCAATTAAAAAACCTTCGCTGGTCTCTTTTCGGGCAGAGAGAAATCCATGCAAAATAACCAGGAATAAGTAAAAAATGATGATAACAGAATCTAAACCTGAAAGGACATCTCTCATATAGAATATC
>CAZFVV010000011.1:20902-33994 GCA_964522165.1 uncultured Calditrichaceae bacterium | reverse complement strand
AAAAATGATGATAACAGAATCTAAACCTGAAAGGACATCTCTCATATAGAATATCGGGCTCACAGTTAACTGACAGTATAACAGGCAGTGCTAAATGGGTAAGGCTGGCATATTGCCGATAGCTCGGTTTTTCTATTCCCGCAATGCCCGTTCCCCCGGAGGCGGGGAGCGGAACTCTATTCTGAGGGCATGTTTGAGATTATATCCGGTTCCGTGACCCCCAAAACGCCTCAATGACACACCATTACGCTACACGCAACGGGAATAGCTCTTATCATACTCAGGCAGTATTACAGATAGCACCGCCAGCATGATATCTGCCATCAGGCGGGGCGATTTTAGCACAAAATGATCACTAATTCAAGCACATTTTGTGCAAGAGCGGGGCTATCCGGGTGTGTTTTATTATTCCGGGGATCGTGTTGTGCTTATACCGAAGTGAATGGAGTTGATGTGTTTATGAGGGATGACCAAAACATTTTGAGGATTCAATATTGTAAATCAAAGATTGAGAATTTTTAGCGCTTCTTTTGCCTGCCACCTGCCCCTGCTCCTGCCCCTGTTTATTTCAGCAGCCCTACCTTCCGCGCCCACTCCCGGAATTCCCGTTTCTGCGACATCGAGAGATCAGCGGGCACGTCGATTTCCACCCGCACGAAGTGGTCGCCCGGGCCGGTTTCTGTCTTCACGCCCATTCCCGGCAGGCGAAAGATTTTGGCGCTGCTGGTGCCGGCGGGAATTTTCAGCTTTACTTCCTTTCCGTTCACGGTTTTTACGTTGACTTCCGCGCCTAACACCGCCTCGGCCATGTTGATGTACAGGTGGGAGTGAATGTCGTTCCCCCGGCGCTCGAATTCCGGGTGCGCCGCCACTTTGATGGTAAGGTAAAGATCGCCCGGCTCCGCGCCGGATTTGGAGGGCGCCCCCTGCCCGCGAATGCGGATTTTTTTCCCGTCCTCGATTCCGGCGGGAATTTTGATCTTCACCCGCCGGTCGCCCCCGGTCTTGATGATCGTTTCCCCCCCGTTTATCGCCATATCGAAGGGCACGGTAATGGTGGATTCCATGTCCGCGCCGCGGGCGCGCGAGGGTTTCTTCTGGCGAAAAACCTCTTCGAAATTGTTGAACAGGCTTTCTCCCTGTCTCCCCCCCCCGCCGAAGAGGTTGCTGAAAATATCGCCGATATCGTTCACATTATCCCCGAAATTCACCCGGTAGGAGCCTGAATCCGGGCCTCGAAAGTCGAAACCTTCGAAGCCCGAAAAACCGCTCCGGCGCATCAAATCATATTGCTGGCGTTTTTGCGGATCGCCGAGAATGCTGTACGCCTCGCTGATTTTTTTGAAATGCTCTTCAGCCTTTTTGTCCCCCCCCCGGGAATCGGGATGGTACTGCTTGGCCAGCCGCCGGTACGCTTTTTTGATCTCTTCCGCGGAGGCGTCTTCACGAACGCCCAGCACTTCATAGTAGTTCGACTGGGGATTCATGCCCTTACACCTCTTGCGCCAAGGCCCGCTGGGGCATCCCTTTTTCGGGCCAGGATTCGATCTTTTCCGGCTCCCGGGCGCCGGAATTTTTCTTTTGCAGCGCGTGTTTGACGACGTCGCTCATGTTTTTCACCAGGAAGAATTTCATCTCCTTCAGAACCGTTTCCGGAATTTCCGCCAGGTCGGCCTGGTTCTTTTCCGGCAGAATGACCTTTTTGATGCCCGCCCGGTGCGCCGCCAGCACCTTTTCTTTGATGCCGCCCACCGGCAGCACCTTGCCGCGCAGGCTGATCTCCCCGGTCATGGCCAGGTCGTTGCACACCCGCTGGCCGGTGAGAAGCGACAGCAGCGCCGTGAAGAGCGTCACCCCGGCGGAGGGGCCGTCCTTGGGAATCGCTCCCGCGGGCACGTGAATGTGTATATCATATTTGTCGTAAAAATTCTCTTCGACTTTAAGTTCTTGAGTGCGGGCGCGGATATAGCTGAGCGCCGCCTGGGCGGATTCTTTCATCACCTCGCCTAAGTGGCCGGTAAGCACCAGTTGCCCTTTGCCGTTCATCTTGTTAGCCTCGATGAACAAAATTTCGCCGCCCATGGGGGTCCAGGACAGTCCGGTGGCGATGCCCGGCTCGTCGATGCGTTCCGCCACTTCGCTGTAAAATTTGATCGCCCCCAGGATTTTTCCCGCGGCTTCCGCATCGATTTTGCTCGGCTCGGTCTTGCCGGATGCCACATCTTTAGCGACGGAGCGGCAAACCGTGGCGATATTACGCTCCAGGTTGCGCACCCCCGCTTCCCGGGTGTAGGAGTTGATCATCAGGTGCAGGGCCTCGTCGGAAATCGACAGGGCTTCTTCCGTCAACCCGTGTTCTTTGATCTGCTTGGGGATGAGAAACTTTTTGGCGATCTGCTCTTTTTCCTGCTCGATGTAGCTGGGAATCTCGATGATCTCCATGCGGTCGCGCAGCGCCGGAATAATGGTTTCCTGCATGTTGGCGGTGGCGATGAACATCACTTTGGAGAGGTCGAAGGGAACCTCCAAATAGTGGTCGCTGAAGGAGAAATTCTGCTCCGGGTCCAGCACTTCTAACAGCGCCGCGGAGGGGTCGCCGCGGAAGTCCGCGCCCACTTTGTCGATTTCATCTAACATGAAGACCGGGTTATTGGAGCCGGCCCGTTTGATGCCCTGGATAATGCGCCCCGGCAGCGCGCCGATGTAGGTGCGCCGGTGCCCGCGGATTTCCGCTTCGTCGCGAATGCCGCCCAGGGAGATGCGGATGAATTTCCGACCCAGGGCGTCGGCGATGGAGCGTCCCAGGGAGGTTTTGCCTACCCCCGGGGGGCCCACGAAGCAGAGAATCGGGCCGCGCATGTCGTTTTTCAGCTTGCGGACCGCGAGGTATTCCAGAATGCGCGATTTCACCTTTTCCAGCCCGTAATGATCCTCCTCCAGGTGTTCGCGCACGCTGCCGATGTCCATGTTGTCATCCGTGCCGATGAACCAGGGAACGTCTAACAGCCAGTCCAGGTAGGTGCGGGAGACGGTGTATTCCGCGGAGGCGGGGTGCATGCGGGAGAGGCGGTCAAGCTCCTTTTCTGCCACTTTTTGCACTTCTTCCGGTAATTTGGCTTCTTCCAGGCGCTTGCGGATTTCGCTGATGTCCGAGGCGTCTTCATATTCGCCCAACTCTTTCTGGATCGCTTTCATTTGCTGGCGCAGATACATTTCCCGCTGGCTCTTGCTGATCTCATCCTGCACCTCGGTTTGAATCTTTTTGCCCAGTTCCAGGGCCTGCAAATAGCGGTTGAAAATATAGGTGGTATGGTTGAGGCGCTGTTCCAGATCGACAATCTCCAGCACGCTTTGCTTCTCATCCACCTGGATGTTGGTGAAAGCAACTACCAGGTCGCAGATGATCCCGGGATCGTGCAGATTGGAGATCATGGCCTGGTGCTCGGTGGTAATATCCGGCGCTAAATCGGCCACCCGCTGGAACAGATTTTTGAGATTCGTGGCCAGGGCGTGCACCTTCAACTCATCTTTCGGCGGCACATCTGCCAACCGCTCGATTTTTGCAATGAAAAACGGATCCGTTCCCACAAAATTCTTTACCCGGAAACGGCTGATACCCTGGATGAAGGCGCTTTTACTGCCATCGGGCAGATCGATTACTTTGAGGATACGCGCAACCGTTCCCACGTGATAGAGATCTTCTGGAGCCGGATCGTCTAGCGTGCCGTCTTTTTGCGAGAGCACGCCGATAACCGAATCCTCCCGGAGCGCGTACTCCACCAACCGGATCGACTTTGGCCGGCCGATGGCCAGGGGAATGAATTGGTGCGGAAAGAAGACGGTATTCCGAACCGATACTACGGGAATGCGTTCCGGGATGACAATCTCACCAAAATGTTTGGGATTTATAGCCATAAGAGGGTTTTCCTTTCTTTATAAATAATCGTGATCAATAATTTTTAACATATTTTTTTCGTTACTGCGAACCTTCAGCGACAGGAAGACCAGGAAACTTCCCGCCAGGAACAGAAAACCTGCCACAAATGCAATCTGGGTTTCCGGCAATGTTATCCTAGCGCCCCCAATATGATCAACAGAACTCCCCGGCGCATCCAGCGCTTCCATAGCATGGAGTGGGGGTAAATCGTTCTGTCATAGAATAATCGGTACATGCAACTCTCCCATGATCTTTTTTTTGACATGGTAGATTCAACAAATATAGTGCCACGTTTATATTACACTTCTTAACAGCTTAATAAACAATACTTATGGAATTTTTGACCTCCCCCTCGGTATATGCCATAATGTCTTAGAAAGCAAAAAATCATGCCATCGCCGGGCAGTTCAAGGCGTTGAAAGCGTCACGTGGGGGGCGAAATCCGGGGATTTTCTCGCCGAAGGGATACGCATAAACATCACTTTCCGGGGGCCTGGCCTTTCAGAACGCCATATTGAACCTTATTCCAGGATAAGTGGTTGTTTTATAATGTAATGAATAGCCCCCCGATTTATCGGGGGGATTACAATTTATCCTCATACCAAAGCTTTTGGGGGCTTTAGCCCCGCGTAGTGCAAAAATCGGGGATAAATCCCCGGGAAAAAGTAAGGGTTGATTTGTTTTTGTCCCCGATCTAAAGATCGGGGCTATTCAATCTTTCATAAAAATCAAATATTTAGCTATGAATAAGGTCTAATATCTTTCAACATCTCCTTCAACTCCTCCGGAGCGAATAATTCCCCGCCACTCTAAATCCCAAATTGACCGCTGAAAATTAGAAAATCATTAACTCGTGGCCCTCCATGAACTCTGAGTTTTCCACCTGAAAAGAAGATTCTTTAAAAAATTAGTGAACATTAGTATATTTTTTTTAAAAAAGCTTGACAAAACGTCTTTATAAATTTATAATATCAGGTGAATTTATGTTCACTAATTTGTGAGAAGGTGTAGTAATATCAAAAACCAGCGAGAAATAAACCAGGTGAACAAAATGATCCCAACATTGACACACTATTTGAACCAACCCATCACTTCATTACAAAAGGGAGAAAAAAAATGGCTAATTTCCAAATGT
Source organism: uncultured Calditrichaceae bacterium (assembly GCA_964522165.1). Classification (GTDB taxonomy): domain Bacteria; phylum Calditrichota; class Calditrichia; order RBG-13-44-9; family J075; genus JABWBP01. Next base: position 28,922 of record CAZFVV010000011.1, on the reverse strand, counting down.
TAGACAGCCGGGTGGTTGCGCACCTGATGGTTGACCGAATCGGGTGTTTAGACACTGCAATCGCGAACAGCCAGGAGGTCCGGTTAACCCGGAACGCGATAGAATACCTGGAATTCGTAGCAGCGCGAAGGCATGGGGAGCAGCCTTACGTTTCCGGGGGCTTGACCCATTCCCTGTCCCGCAGCGGAATGAAATCCTTGAAGCGGGCCGAGCCGGGATCCGATGCCGGCGATGCTTCATTTGTTAAACCAAAAGTGCAGAAACCGCAAAAAGCAGGAGGAAAGAATCATGGAGATCAGGATGAAATTTAGGGAAATGGTGAAATACCGGGCCGGGGCGTTGTGCCTGATCGGGATTTTAACCGCCACGTACTTGCACAGCACCACGTTCATGAGCCAGTTTTTCTACCAGAGCCTGGTATTGGGCGCCATTGCTGCCTTTGCCATCGACGCCGGTGTGGTGGCGATGTCGATCTTCAAAGATGAGTTGTTGAAGGACGGGGAGCTGGCCTGGATGGTTCGCGTGGTAACCTGCCTGGTATTGTTCGCTTCCGGCATTGCCAATATGTCCGAAGGATTCAAATCTGCCTACGGTATCGCCCTGACTTACAAGGCCCTAACCCAAATGGATTGGTTGACGTTGATGCAATGGCTGGCTGGCACGATCATTTTCCCGATCCTCGCCTACGTGATGTGCGATACCATCGGCACCCGCAACCTGGTGGAATTCCGCCAAATGCAAAGAGAGCAGCAGATGCGCGCCAGCGGCGGTTCCTCCAGCGGCAGGCCGGAACCGGCCCGGGGCGGGGCCAGCCATGCCGGGAACGGAAAAGCGAAACAACAGCAATACGGCGTGAAAGAACAGCGGAAGCGGGTATTGAAAAAGTACCTGGAATCGAACCCGGGCGCATCCATGACGGAGATGGCCAGCGCCATCGGGGTTTCCTCTCCGGCGACGGTCAAGAAATATCTCGAGGAAATCGATCATGGCGGGCAAATTTCGCAAAATGGCACCCGTTTCAGCGCCAATTGATCAGTGTATTAAAAAGATTCCCAAATTCAGCGTGACCGGGATACCGCGCTATAATTAACTTGATAACGGGGTAATTTCAGAGAACGCTGCCTTAAGCGGCCAGGAAGAAAGGAGGATAGATCATGTACGAAGTCATCAAAGAATATAAACGCTATCTTGAAAATGATTGCCGTTTTACACGCGATACCGTGATCCATTACGTGGAAACGCTCCCGGCGATATTCAGCAACCTGGAAATCAACTCGCTGCAAGATATTGATTCCCGGAAAGTGTCCCATGCCTGGCGGTTTGGCCGCTGGGAGCCGATTCAAAAGGGCATCCAGTTGTCGGAATCCGCCCAGGGCGGTTATTTGCTGGCCTTGAAGGAGTTCTTACGCTACCTGGAGGATCGCGGGTATTGCCCGGAAGACGGCATCTCCGAAATTATCCGCATTCCGGAAACGCCCCCGGTGCAGTTGAAGGGATTAAGTGCCGGCGAACAGCGGCAATTACGTAATTTTTTAGTATTCAACGTCGGCAATGATTTGCAACGGAAAGAAACCGCGCTCACGTTCCTTTTATTGGCAACCGGGGTGCGTTTAAATGATGTCCTGGCCCTCAACGTCGGTTTCAACGGCCTCATCTCCACCCATAAAACCGCCGGAAAAGCGGGAGATTTCGATATCGAAGGAGAGAAGGTTTTCCTCAATCTCCGCGGATTCGAGCCGGGCGAGAGCCGGATATTGCTTCCCCCAGAGGCGCTGCACTGCCTTAATTTCTACCTGGAAAACCGCAATGTGAAAAGTACCATCTTGTTCTTGAATAATGCCCGGGTGGTAAAACCGGGCCGTTTGACCCCGGAAGTGGCGATAAATTTGATCGAACGGGTGCTCAGAAAGGCAGGAATCTCGATTCGCAGGGGCCAGGCGGCTGATATTCTGCTTTACACCGCTCATGAGAACCGCGCCGCTTTAGAAGCATCCCTGCGCTCTCCTGCGCCTGCCTCTCCAGAAGGAACCGATACCATGCCGGTTCACGCCGCCGACGCCGCTGGAGAGTTGAACTGGCAATTTCCCCTAAAAATGGAAGTGGCCTGAGTGTTTCCGCATCCCCGGCAATGATTTTAAAGGCCGCAATCTTCGTTTTTGCATTGGATTTGGCGGGAATCCAGAAAAATGTTACGCCCTTTCTAACCGTTCTCCACTCCCTCCTCCATCACCCCTCGTACACGACAATGCCCCGGCCGATCGCCGGGGCATTGCTCCTTTTCCCCTATAGCAGCCTGGGGAACACGTTTTTTACAGGGTATATTTTCTGCCCCGGTTCATCTCTTTCAGGTGATCCATCAACGGCGAGAAGTAGTTCAACATCGCTTTCGCGTTCAACTCCTCCCCGGTGGTTTCTTTCAGCACTTTGCGCCAGTCTTCCGTGGCGCCTTTTTCCATCAGCCGCTTTAGAAAGCCGCCGACTTCCGCATTACCGTAATAATTTGTCGCACGGGGGTCTTGTTTCAAAATTTGCGTCGCGATGTAATTGTGCAATTGGAAGAGCTGCACCATCGAGAGGGCGTAGTCGTAATATTGCGCAGCGTCATCGTTGATGTGGGTTTTGGAGGCGGCGTCGCAGTACTCTTCGCCTCGTTCCGCCGGGGGCGCAATTCCCTGGTATTTTCGCGCCAACTCCCACCATTTCTGATTGTACTGATCCGGCGGGAGATTCTTCGCGTAGAGCTCGTACTCAAATTCGGTCATAACCCCGGCAGACCAGGGAATGAAAACGATGTAATTCAGGGCTTCTTTCAAGAGCGCCTGCATCTCGTCGGTTTGGGCCCCGGCAGGGATCAGGTTCAAGTTTGCCAGGAAGGGTTTCTGCATCGCCGCCAGCCCCAGCAGGCTCCCCACCGCCTCGTGGTAAGCGCGGTTTGCGCCTTCCCGCAAAACCGGGGGCACGTTGGGATTGGTGTAGGAGATGAAATAGTAAATGTGCCCTAATTCATGGTGCACGGTTTCGTACCAGTCGGCGTTGGGCGCCACGCTCATCAGGCAGCGCACGTCATTTTGCAGATCCATGTGCCAGGCGGAGGCATGGTTGTTCTTTTTGTAACCGGCGTCCGGCGGGGCGGGGTAGAGGCTGGATTTCTCCCAAAAAGTTTGCGGCAGGGGCTGGAATCCCATACTCTTATAGAAATTTTCTCCCTGCTGAACCAGCCACTCCGCGCTCTTCTCTTTTAAAACCCCATCCAGATCGATCCCCTCCACGGAGACCATGGAATTCCAGTCCTGCCCCCAGCGATTGGGCAGCCAGTGCGCCGGCAGCATCTCCGGAACATCCTTAACGCCGTATTTCTTCGCCAATTCATAGCGGGCGTAGGTGTGCAGCTCCCGGTAGAGCGGCCATACTTCTTCCACCAGGCGGCGGTTCAAATCCATCATCTCTTCGGTGCTCATGCCGTAATCCGACACCTGGTAAGCGAAATAATCCGAATACCCCAGCGCCTGAACGGTCTTATTACGCAGTTCCTGCAATCTCTCCAGGCCGGGCTTCAACGCCTTGCCCACTTCTTTGCTGGCTTCCCAGGCTTGCAATCGCTTTTGCAGGTCGGTCTCATCCTTCAAAATGCCATCTATATCGCCGGTGGAGGCCGATTTTTCCGCAATCTTGAAATCGAATCCGAACAATGTCTCGGTTTGCGCGGTCTCCGCTTTGATCCGCTCTTTCACCAGGTCGGGAATGGTCTGGGGATTATCGGCCGCGGCGTAGAGCACTTTTTCCAACTGGCGAACCTGGAGGGGAGTCAGTTTCTCTTTTTGAGCCAGGAAATTGCGGGCTTTCTCGATGTTCTCTTTGCTGCCGGTGAATTCGCCGTAAGCCTCTTTGGCCTGCTGGGCGGCGGCAGACGTTAGAGTATCGCCCTCCACGATGTAGGTATTCAGCTTCCACTCCGCTTCCGAGCGAAGCTTATAGATTTCCAGCAGTTTAGCAGTGTAGGCGTCTAAAAACGCCTGAGCATCGTTTTGAACGTTGCCGCAACCCACCCAGAGGAGGGCCAGGCACAACAGGACTAATTTTTTCATCTTGTTTCCTTTCCGGTTTGATGAGTTTATGAATGAGGGTTGATGAGCTTCCGAACCATATCGTCAAACCTTTTGTCGGATATTTTGCAAACGGGGAATGATTTCCCGCAGGGTTTCCAGAACGTAATCGATCTCCGCCCGGGTGTTGTCCTTTCCCAGCGTGAAGCGGATGGCCGAACGGGCCATTGCCGCCGGCAGACCCATCGCTTTCAGCACGTGAGAAGGCTCGATGCTGCCGGAGCTGCACGCGGAACCGTTAGAAGTAGCGATTCCCTGCATATCTAAGCTCAGCAGCAGGGTTTCGCTGTCGCAGCCGGGGAATGAGACGTTCAGATTGTGATAGAGGCGTTCCTGCGGATGTCCGTTTACCCGAATCCCCGGGAATTGCCGCAGCAAATGCTCCTGAAAATAGTCGCGCAGCTCCCCCACGCGGCGGGACTGCTCCTCCCGGCTGCGGCAAATCAATTCCGCCGCCTTCGCCAGCCCGATGATGCCGGGGAGGTTTTCCGTTCCGGCGCGTTTGTCCCCCTCCTGGCGGCCGCCGTGCAAGAGTTTGCCCACCGCTGCGCCCCGCCGGAGGTAGAGCGCCCCGGTTCCCTTAGGCCCGTAAATTTTATGCCCGGAAATGGAGAGAAGATCGACCGGCAGCGCCTGCACGTCTATAGGGATTTTGCCGAAGCTTTGCACCGCGTCGCTATGAAAATACACACCCGCTTCCCGGGCAATTTTCCCGATCTCGGCAATGGGATTGAGAGTTCCCACCTCATTGTTGCCGTGCATCACGCTGAGCAGGATGGTATCCCGCCGGATGGCGCTGCGCACGGTTTCCGGGTCAACCTGCCCGTATTCATCCACCGGCAGGTAAGTGGCCTCGAATCCCTGCTTTTCCAGGGCTTTGCAGGTGTTCAGCACCGCGGGATGCTCGACCGCGGTGGTAATGATATGCTGCCCCTTATGGCGATTTTTGAACGCCGCGCCCTGAACGGCGAGGTTATCCGCCTCCGTTCCCCCGCTGACAAAGTAAATTTCGCTTTCCCGGGCGTTGAGCAGCCCGGCCAGGCGGGAGCGGGCGTTTTCCAGGGCCAGGCGGGCTTCCCGGCCGGGGCGGTGGAGGCTGGAAGGATTTCCGTAGCCGCCCCTGAGATAGGGCAGCATGGCTTCCGCTACTTGCGGATCCAGGGGGGTTGTAGCCCCGTGGTCCAGATAGACAAAGGGCTTTGGCGCGGGCGCTGGTGGTTTCATCGCGAATATGTTACCATAAAACGGTTTATCGCAGTGATTGCGGCTGCGATCCCGAAGGGGGCAAAATTTACCCTTTCCACCCGGAATATGCAAGGTCTTCCTGCGCCTGCGCGGTGAATTACGGGTAGCGCCTGTCGAGCGATTAAGTATTTGGAAATGCTCCCATCCAACCCTATATTAGCCGCATCTAAAACATGTTTTTCAGGTTACTGGCTTAGTGTTCTGGCTGGTTCTTTCACAAAGAGTAGTAAACTGCAACTCCTAATAAAAGATGGATGGCCTTCGTCTTTGAATGCCTTTTCTGCTTTTAAAAATACATTTCCGCCTGATCAATCGATTTCCCCCGCTCCAGGGATTTCGGGAAGTTTCTCCCGGCATTTTGAAAACAATATTTTCCTCAACTGGCCCGGAAACGCCGGGCGGTTTCAACACTCATCCATAACGGAAAGGATTAGATCGATGAAGAAATTCGCAACCGGTAATTCGATTCTTTCACTGGCACTGGCAGTGCTCCTGGCCTGCTCGGTAGCCGCGTTTGCCGGGGGGCAGTTTGCAAAAGATCCCTCCAACGCGGCCAAGCAGTCGCCGGCCGGCGTTTCCAGCGCGGAAAGAGCGCAGCCCGGCCAACCGCTGCCCACCCGCATCATTCCCAACGCCTCGATAACCGCGGCCGATACGGTTCTGCACTGGGACGGCGATAATAACAGCGGCGTGGGAGACGGCATCACCGAGTGGCGTGGAATTGTGGTGTTTACTCCCACGGAATTGGGACCTTTCGTGGGAACCCACGAGATCACCGAAGCGTGGGCCTGGATGCGCAGCCCCCTGGCCTGGGACAGCGTGTTGGTGGAGATTTATGAAGGCGTGACCATTAACCCTTCCGGGCCTTCCACTATCAATTTGGGCACGAAAGTGTATTCCCAGGACATCACCGCGGAAATTACCGCCCTGGACAACTGGACCATCCATACCCTTACCAGCCCGGTGAGCCTGCAAAGCGGGCAGATCTACGCGGTCTCCATTTTCATCCAGCAGAACCAGGCCTCTCCCCCGGCATACCCGCTGGGAACCGACGCCGGCCCCATGGTGCCGGAAAGAGGCGGCTGGGTGTGGGACCCCACCCTGCCCAACGGCGCGCAGTTGGCGGATTTCGGTATCAACCTGAACTGGAATATCCGCATGGGGCTTAGCCAGACCGGCGGCGGCCAGACCATCGTTTTTGAAGAGGGATTTGAAGGCGCGTTCCCGCCCGCCAACTGGGTGAAACTGAATCCCGATGGCGGAACCGGCTGGGACCAGGTCGCAATCGGCACTACCCCCGTTCCCGGTTGGACCGGCGGCGTGGTTACCGGCGCTCCTAATAGTGGAGCTTCGGTAGCTTTCTGCACCTGGAATACCGGCGGCGCGGCTTCCAACGATCAATGGCTGGTTACTCAACAGGTTAGCAACGTTGAGTCCAATGATTCGCTGCACTTCTGGCTGCGCTACTGGCCGAACAATTACACCGATACCCTCGAGGTGCGCATTTCCACGACCGGGAACAATGATCCGGCGAATTTCACCACCCTGGTGGCAACCCTGGGCTTTGGCGCCGGGGGGGACACCTCCACGGCCTGGAACAAATATTCCTACAAGGTGAGCGGGTTGGTGAGCGCGGGGGCGGATATTTATATCGCTTTCCGCGAGCGGGTGCAGGATAATTTCAATAACGGCTCTTCCTTCTCCCTGGATAATGTTTCTTATACGCAAGAAGACATTGTCGGTATCGGAGATGACAATCTCTCCACGCCGGCGAGCTTCAGCTTGCGGCAAAATTATCCCAACCCCTTCAACCCCTCCACCGCGATTGCCTATGACCTGGCCAAAAACGCCGGCGTAACGTTGAAGATTTACGATCTCAGCGGCCGGGAAGTAAAAACCCTGGTACAGGGATTCCAGGGCGCCGGGAGCTATACGGTGAATTGGAACGGAACCAGCGACGCCGGGGTGAAAGTCGCCAGCGGCATCTACCTGTACCGCCTGGAAGCAGGAAATTTCGTGCAGACCCGCAAAATGGTACTGTTGAAGTAACTTTTGCACCTCCCCGGTCTTGAAATCGGGATTTGAAGTAACAGAGAGCGCCGGTGAAGTATTTCACCGGCGTTTTTTTATGCTCCCGGCGATGATTGCCCTCGGAGAGGGTCGTTATCCGGGAAAATCTGGCAAAGCGGCGAAAGAGTAGAAAATTCCTCACATAAACCCTGCTTTCCAAAAGGGACAGCTTCGTAGCCAGCCCCTAAACCAGACCGGAGTCTCCGGTGAAAAATGAGGAATTGCATTTCTTTGAGCCATTGAATACATTACTTCTGTTTTTTCAATGTTCACCTGAATCGCGAAGTGAGGAGGCTAAGAATGGAAGCCTTGAGAATGATCAAAAAACCAAACAGGCGAAAAATAACCATTACATTGCCGAAATCTTTCGGAGATGATCCAGTAGAGGTCATCATTCTGCCTGTTGACGCAGGACGCCAAAGGCCCACCCAGTTTAATCCTGAAGATTATTACGGAATAGGCCGATCCAACTTATCATTTGATCAAATCGATGATGAGCTTCGCAAATTGAGGAATGAATGGGAACGGGATATTTAGTGGACACCAATTCCAGCAGCAAAACAAGGATAGTTAGGCCGCTACATCAATGGTCCCTGGAACGG
>CAZFVV010000011.1:19312-20802 GCA_964522165.1 uncultured Calditrichaceae bacterium | reverse complement strand
TTCCAGCAGCAAAACAAGGATAGTTAGGCCGCTACATCAATGGTCCCTGGAACGGTTCGGATTAATTCGATCAAAATCGGAGAATTCCCGAGTCAAACCTGCCGTACCTCACTCCAAGAGCTTTCATCCCCAATATTCGATTTCCCACCCCCGCGCCCGGGCAATCCGTTCCAATTTCCGGCCCGGGTTGACCGCCACGGCGCGCCCGAACAGCTCCATGTGCGCGGCGTCGCTATGGTGGTTGGCGAACACGACGGATGCGGAGAAGTCGATCTGCAACTGCCGCTGCGCCCGGAGCAGCAGGATCTGTTTCGCCTCTCCGTAAGGGTGCAAGCCCTTTACTTTTCCGGTAAGACAGCCGTTGGCAATTTCCATCTCCGCGCTGATGAGCTGATCCGGCTGTAATACCGGGAGCAGATGGCGGGCTAAAAAATCCGGAGAGCCGGTCATCAGCAGAATGCGGTAGCCCTCCTCCCGGCAGCGTTTGATAGTTTCCTTTCCCCTTCGAGACAGCCGGGGCGCAATCTCCGCGCTAAAGCACGCCGCCGCTTCCGTTTCTACCCGGCTGAAGGGGAGACCTTTCAAAAGTGATTTATCCCCCTTTAGTCCTCCGGTAAGATTGCCCCGGAAAAAGAATTTCAGGGTGTTCTCCAACAGCCCCAGGAAGCCTGCCGGGGAAATCATTCCCCGCCGGATGCTGCGCTTGATGAACCTTGCTTCCATAGAATCGCCCGGCAGCAGGGTTCCGTCCACGTCGAAAACCGCCCAGCGCGCCATGTTCCATTGCCTTCCGTTTTATGCAGCGTTGCCTGCTGCCTATTGCCTACTAAAATTACTGCGCATCCTTCATCTCCCGGGGGAAACGTTTATCAAAGAGATAAAACCGCCCGTCCCATAGCACCGGGAAGCCGCGCAGCAGATTCATCAGCACCACTATCCATACCAGGATGTCGGTAATCCATCCCAGCATTTGAAGAAAGTTTGCCGGAAGCCACCCCGGCAACACCGCATCGGGGCTTCTGAACACCAGGATGATCCCTAAAAGCACGAACACGATCACCTTCCCCGCTCCATAGATTGCCCGGCTGAGGCGGGAGGCGGTCAACCAAAACGCCCAGCGGGAGCGCATCATGCTCTTTTCCCCGAAGGGGGTTTTGCCTTCTTTGGTGAACGCCACCGCGCGCAGGGTATCCACTAAAAAACTGCGGCTGACGTAAATGATGGGAACCCAGAGGCTGACCAGTCCCATGGCGGTGAAGAAGATCCAGTAAACGTGCTCCACGATCCGGTCGCCGGTGATGTCGAAAAGCGCCCCGAAATCGCTGGCAGCCCCTAACTTGCGGGCCACGATCCCGTCCAGTGAATCGAGATAGATCACCAGGATGGTCAATAATACCGCTGCAATCCGCCAGCCGAATCCCCCCTGGAATAATATCAGGGTAAAAAACGCCAGCAGGATGCGCCCCAGGGTAATGATATTTGCAGCCATA
>CAZFVV010000011.1:11974-19212 GCA_964522165.1 uncultured Calditrichaceae bacterium | reverse complement strand
TCTTTTTAAAATTCAAGTGCGAAAATTTACCGGTTCGTGTTAAATTATCAAAGATATAGGCAGGGAAAAGATGCAAGCAAAGTTTAAATCGCCGGCTTAGCGGAAGGCGACCGTTTATTCCCAAATTCCTTTGCAACCTATACCTTTTAAATGATGGAGACTCACCTTATGAGCATAGATTTTATCAATAAAGTTTCCGGGGAAGTTCTCGAACGCAACAGCGTGGATCGAGAGCTGTATGCCCAATTGGACGTGAAGCGCGGCTTGCGCAACGCCGACGGTTCCGGCGTGCTGGCGGGGCTGTCGAAAATCTCCGGCGTGATCGGAACGCAGAAAACCGACGGTAAGCTAATACCGGTGGACGGCCAGCTGCGCTATCGCGGAATCGATATTGTGGATATTGTGGAAGGGATTCAAAAAGAACAACGGCGGGGGTTTGGGGAAGTTACCTACCTGCTCCTGTTCGGAAAGCTTCCCACCGCCGCGGAGCTGCAAGAATATGAAGCCAATCTCTACCCGCGCATGAAACTGCCCAACCGCCTGATCGCCGCCAACATCCTGCAATACACCAGCCCGAACGTGATGAACGCCTTGCAGCGGGTAACCCTGACGCTTTATACCTTAGATGAAAACCCGGAAGACACTTCCATTCCCAACGTGATCCGCCAATCCCTGGAATTGCTGGCCAAATTCCCCGCCATTATTGCTTATTCGTATTTGGCGCTGCGCCATCAATTCCACGGGGAGGCGCTCTACCTCAACCCGCCCCGCAGCGATTATGATATTGCTCAAAATTTCCTGCACATGCTGCGCCCCACCGGGCAGTTCACGGAGTTAGAAGCGCAAATCCTGGATTTGGCCCTGGTGCTCCACGCCGAACACGGGGGCGGCAACAATTCCACCTTCGCGGTGCATGTGCTCTCCTCCAGCCTGACCGATACTTACTCCGCCATGGCCGCGGCCGTCGGCTCGTTGAAAGGCCCCCTGCACGGCGCCGCCAACGCCAACGTAATGGCGATGATGCGCAACATCAAAGAGAACGTGAAAGACTGGGCGGACCGCGAGGAAGTTGCGGCGTACATCGAAAAAATCGTTCGCAAGGAGGCGCACAACCGCACCGGCCTGGTGTACGGGCTGGGACACGCGGTCTATACCAAATCCGATCCCCGGGCGATCATCCTGAACCGGAAAGCCCGGGAACTGGCGGCGGTGAAGGGCCGTCTGGATGAATTCGATCTTTACCAGGCCGTGGCGGAAGTTACCCCCGGGGCGTTTGCTAAAGTAAAGCAATCCGATAAAGTGATTGCACCCAACGTGGATTATTTCTCCGGCTTTGTGTATGATATGTTAGGATTTCCGGAAGAAATTTACACTCCCCTGTTTGCCATGGCCCGGGTGGCGGGCTGGTCGGCGCACCGCCTGGATGAGATCATCAACGGGGGGCGGATCATCCGCCCGGCCTACCGCAACGTGGCCGGGCCGCAGAAATACCTGCCCATGGACGAGCGCACCTGACGGCGGCAGGAAGCAGAGATTCTTCCCTGGCGTCACGATGCAGAGCATCGTGGCGAGCATAGATAGGGTATCGGGGAAACGATGCCTTATACCCTATACCTTATACCCTATACCGCCAAAGAATCACAGTTTAGCCTTCATGCAATATACCAAGCGGAAGCCCGGTAAGCCATGAAACCAACCGTCATGTACTGGATCGCCTTTCTGTTCTACAGCCTCGTGGTAGTGGGCATCGGTTTTTACATCTGGCGGCGGGACCGCCGGCGGCAACGGTCCGCCAGCAACCACTCGTTCTGGTCCGCGGACAAAAAACTCTCCGGCTGGTCCAGCGGGCTTTCCATTTCCGCCAGCATGATGTCCATTAGCTGGTCCTGCGTGTACGGGGTGCAGTTGTTCTACTGGTACGGGATGGGCGCGGCCTGGCTGCTCAGCATCCCCTGGCTGGTAACCATGCTGGGTTTTTTCACTTTCGCTCCCCTGTTCCGCAAGCTGCAAGTGTTTTCCCAGCCGGAATTACTGGAGAAGTGCTTCGGGCGGCGCAGCCGGCAACTGTTAGCCCCGGCGCTGATTTTCGTCTTCATCGTGTGGGCGGGAGCGGAAATCTGGGCCGCGGGGAAGAATATCGCTCCCTTCCTGGGAATTTCCCATAAGCTCACGATTTCCATTATCGCGTTCATTGTGGCGCTGTACACCTTCACCGGCGGCTTTGAGGCGGTGGTATCCACCGATAAATTCCAATACGCCCTGGTAGCCCTGTTCATTACCAGTATGGCTGCAGTGGGAATTCTTGCGGCTCAGGCCAGCGGCACCGCCCCGGCAGACCTCTTCGCCGCCTCCGCGGTTGCTCCCAAATCTTCCCCGGAAATGCCCTGGTTCTTTTCTCCCGGGATCGCGCTCATCGCCCTCACTTTCTTTGCCTACCTGCCCGGCTGGCTGGTGGAAACCGACGTATGGATACGCCTCCAGGCCGCCCGCAGCGATTGGGAAGCGCGCAAGGGGGTGCTGGTCGCGGGGTTCAACTCCCTGGTGTTCGTGGGGATCCTGCCCATGTTCATCGGCCTCTCCGCGCTGGTATTGTACCCTCCTTTACAGGGAGAAATACCCGCCCGGCTGCAAGACGGCGCGGTCATTTTCAACGTTCTGATGCAGGATTTTACCCCGCCCTGGTTGAGCGTGCTGTTAGGTATCGGCCTGGTGGCGGCGGCCATGTCCACTGTGGACACGTGCAGCAACGTGGTGGCGCTCTCCATCTCTTACGATTTGCTGGAACCGCACTTAAACGAGCGCTGGAACCGGGCGCGGCTGGGAGCGCTGGCGCGCTGGGTGTCCGTGGGCGCCGTGGGGCTGGCGCTGCTCTATGCCTGGTTTACCGAATCGCTGTGGGATATTTTTTACCTCTCTTCCGGCATCCTCACCACCACGGTGTTTATCCCGGTCATCTCCGCATTCCGGCGCGGTGTGGCCGCCCGGCAGGTGAATTTCTCTATTTTATTCGGCTTTTGCGGAACCCTGTTGTTCTACTACCTGGAATCCCGCGGCCACCTGCGCGGCCTGGAGCCGGCATGGTTTGCCGAGACCGAAATCGGCTATATCCTGCTGGGATTTTGTTGCAGCGTGATCGGTTTTTTTGCCGGAAAGGTGAGGGCGGGGGAGTAATGTTGTGTTGGATGAATGGATTGATGGATGAATGGTTGATTCGCAATATACCCACGCCGCCCTGAATAAAATTCACTGCCCAAAACCGCATTGTTTCGCGGTTTCCGGGCCATGGTGAAATAGCATATCGATCAGGGATAAATCCAGCATTTCTTGCCCGCCCGGCGGTGAAAAATCCAGCCACTCCAGCGCAATGCCCGCCCCGGCAAAGAGATCCGCTTGCAGGAAAGCCCGGTCCTCCCGCAAAGCCAGGTAGCCCCGGCAGCCGGTTTTGCGGGCAATGTCGATGATCTTTTCAGTCGCGCCCGCGGGAGCGTTAAACTCCGAGCTAAACCGCAGCGGGGTGCGAATCCCAACCGCGGAGCGCAGGAATTCAATCCCTGCCAGGCTCAAATCGATCAGGAATTTCCACTCCTTGCGATAAAGCTGCTCGAAAAAATCCTCATAATACTCGAAATAAGGCGCGTATCGGTAGCTCAGGCGCAGCGCCTTGCGATGCTTTTGCCGCCAGTTTTTACTGTTGTCGATCTGCGCTTCCCGGATTTGCTGCATCCCTTTTCCGCCGGTCAATACCGGCACGCTCAGCCATAAAGGCCCGCCGGCGCTGCGGATCAGCGCCCGGTGTGCCAGACCCGCAGTGGTATATTGCAGGTCATCGGCGATCACGAACAGATCTGCCCGGGCCATTTTGAAAAAATAACCCGCCGCGGGCAGGTAATCCGGTCTATCGGCGGCAAGATTCATTCGAGAGCTGCACTCCTTTTGGGAAAAGAATAAGACAAAATAATTTAACGGCAAAATGATTTTTGAATTATTTTGCCAGGGAATTATTTTGCGATTTCAAAGAATGGTTGAACAGAAAGGAGACGGATCATCAAAACCCCAATTCCATCGAAAACGCCCGGAAACCGCTTGATCGCCTTTCTCATCAGCGAAAGAACGGTTATCGCCCTGATCTTGGTCAATACCCTGGTATTGTTCCTGGATGAATTTCCCAACGTCCATTCCTTCACGCGCGGCGTTTTGTTCTGGATCGATTACGCCTGCATGATCTATTTTCTGTTAGAAGCCGCGCTGAAAATCCGCCTGCACGGTTTTCGCGGCTACTGGGCGATTGCCTGGAACCGCTTCGATTTTATCGTGGTGCTGCTGAGCATGCCCTCCCTGTTAGCCCCGCTGATGAACGTGCACGCCTTCGCGATTTTCCTGGTGCTGCGGGTGGGACGGTTGTTTCGTTTCTTCCGGATTTTTCATTTCATTCCCAACGCCAACAAAATTTTTGCCGGGGTGGGGCGCTCCCTGCGCGCTTCCGTGGGCATCTTTGCCGCGCTTTTTATCCTGAACTTCTCCCTGGCCATGGGCGGAACCATGCTGTTCGCCGGGATTGCCCCGGAGCACTTCGGCGACCCGCTGCGCTCCGCTTATTCCCTGTTTAAAGTGTTCACCGTGGAGGGTTGGTACGAAATTCCCGACGCCCTGGCAGAAAAAGGGATTTCCGCTTCGATGATCGGGGTGGTGCGGGGATATTTTATCATTTCGGTTCTGACCGGGGGCATTTTGGGATTGTCGCTGGCGAATGCGATCTTCGTGGATGAAATGACCATGGACAACACCCTTACGGTAGAAAAGATGGTCGGCGACCTGCACCGGGAGATGAACCGGCTTCATGCGGCGATGCGCCAGGAGCAAACCGCCGCCTGGGAGCAACTGCAAGCGGAGTTGAAACGGGTGCAGGAGATGATGGAGAAGATGCAGGGCGGGAGGAGGTAGGGGAGATGCCAGAAGCCGGACGCCGGATACCGGGTAAGGTCTTTGCCCCGGTATCCGGCATCCCCGAAGGGGCAGGCCAGCATCGAATTCTTCATCAAGGGTTGTGCAGCAGGGCTGAATGTGTTATCTTGGGCAGCAAAAAATGGAGGAATGATCATGAAATATGTATTGGGAAGTCTTTTACTGCTCTTGCTCGCCTTTTCATGCGGCAGGGAGAAAGAGCCTGCCGACAAAATCCATGCGGAAGCGGTGGATTACAGCGCCGGGGGCGTCCCCCTGAAAGGGTATCTCGCTTACGATAGAACCCTGACTGGCCAGCGCCCCGGGGTGTTAGTGGTGCATGAGTGGTGGGGGCACAACGAATACGCCCGCAAACGCGCCCGCATGTTGGCGGAATTGGGCTACACCGCCTTAGCGGTGGACATGTTCGGAGAGGGGAAACAGGCTACCCATCCCGAAGACGCTCAGAAATTTGCCGGGGAAGTGATGCAAAACCTGCCCGCGGGAGAAGCGCGATTCAACGCCGCGCTGGAGCTGCTGAAAAGCCAGCCCACGGTTGACCCGGAACGGATCGCCGCTATCGGCTACTGCTTTGGGGGCGGGGTGGTGCTGCACATGGCGCGCACCGGAGCCGATTTGGATGGGGTGGTCAGTTTTCACGGCAGTCTCGGTTCCATGCACGCCGCCCAACCCGGCGGGGTGAAAGCAAAGGTGCTGGTGTGCAACGGCGCGGATGATCCCTTTGTCCCGGCGGAGCAGATCGATGCTTTCAAACAGGAGATGGAAGCCGCGGGAGTGGATTACCGCTTCATTTCCTACCCCGGGGCGGTGCACAGCTTCACCAACCCGGATGCGGACAAATTCGGGCAGGAGTTTGGGATGCCCTTAGCCTATAACGCCGCGGCAGACTCCGCCTCCTGGCAGGCGATGCAGGATTTCTTCAAGGAAATTTTTGCCCGCTAGTCTCTTTTGGGGAAATAAGTTTATCCCTCATACTTTAGCGCACTCAATCATTTCCCCACCGGCGTAAAGCCGGTGGGGATAGTTTTACCCCTATACGACCCGCCCCCAACCAATACTCCATCAATCCACCAATCCATTACTCCATCAACCCATTAATCCCGCCTCCCCCCCTAAAACCCCGCCACCGCTCCCAGGATGATGCGGTTGCGCTCTCCCTCGAAATCGTAAGTATATTCGCCCACCAGCCGTAAATTGCGCGCGAGCAGGTAAGTTGCGGTGAAACCGGCGCTTTCGTACTCCAAGGGGCTGCTTTCCGGCGCTATTTTTTGAATATTGGAAGTGACCTTGTTATAAAGCCCGATCAAATACCAGCGGCTCTGGGCGCCCCGGGGGGCAAAAATCACCTCCCCGAACCCGCCTTTGGTTTCCACCTCCTCGCCCGGTTTAGGGGAAGCATAGTACGGGTTGTCGTCGCTGCGCCAGAGGTACTGGGCGTTGATCTCGAACGGCCCCAGCGTCAGGGTGGCGTCCGGCCCGGCGTACCATAGCTGGTTGGCGTTGCGGGTGCTCAGGTCTTCGGATTTGCCGTACATCCCGAACAGTCCCAGGCGCAGCAGGCTCACCTCGTGGGTCCAGCGCAGGGCGAAATTCTTGAACTTGTCATTATCGAACTGGCGGTTTTCCCGCGCCGCGCCGATGCCGTTCCCGTTCAAAATTTGCCCCACAAAATCGCTGCCCCAGGGCGCGGTGTAGGTGAGCATCAGCCCGCGGTCGTAAGTGAGATTGGCGGGAACGTCTCCCACCCGCGCGCGGTAAATCTGGTAATCCTCGAAGCTCAGCCGCAGTTCCCGCTTGAACAGGGGATCGGACACCTGGAACTGCCCGGCCAGAATATCGAAAGGCGCGCCGAACAGGTCGTTGAAATGCAGGTAGGCGTCTTCCACCCCGGACACTTCTCCTCTCTCGCTAAAGAAAAAATAAAAGTAGTAGGAAACCGATTTGGAAATGCGCCCGCCGGATAACAGTTTGATGATATAAGGGGTTTGCAGGTCGTCTTCCACGTCCTCGCCCTTCGCGCCGGGGATGAACTGGGCGTAGGCGTCTAAGCGCACCGCCAGGGGTAATTCCCGCTGGAGCAGCAGCAGTTCGTCGCCGGTGTCCAGGGTGGCGCGTTTCGGCTCATTATCCTTCATCACGAAGCCGTTTCCGGCGAATTCTGCCCCGAAACCGTTCAATCGCGGCGCGGGGGCGTGGCAGGTGGAGCAGCTCAGGTTGTATTTGCGGGCGAAGGCCGGGATGGCAAACGCCGTCTCGATATGGGCCAGCGCCAAAAC
>CAZFVV010000011.1:9087-11874 GCA_964522165.1 uncultured Calditrichaceae bacterium | reverse complement strand
CACCGGCTCCGCTTCTTCTTCCGGCACTTCTAAGAATTGCTGCACCGGGCGGGGCAATTTCTGGTAATAGAGGGCGGCTTTTATAGAGACTTTTCCGGCGGAAATATCATCGGGAATGGTCCAGGTGTAGGTTTCTACCCGGGTTTCCCGGGGGCCGATGCGGTAATCCGGCCCGAAGGAGGCGGTGTTCCACTGCATGATGGTCATCCGTCCCTGGGGATCGAGATAGGGCAGGCGGAAAATGCGGTCGCCGAGGGGCAGGTCTTCCCGCCGGATGCCCGGGAAATCGGGAATGCCTAAGGGCACGCCCATATCCTGGTAGGCCAGCGCCTCGGAGGCGATGGTGTATTCTTCCCCCGGGAATCCTTTTTTGTCCACCGGCAGATGATAGACCTTCCCTTCCGCGTCTAACGCCTCCACGTGCACCCACAGCACCCGCTCCTCTGCAGAGCCGCTGGGGACTTTATGACCGGCCTTGGCGTTGTGCAGTTGCAGGGAGAAGACCACCGGCTCGCCCGGCTCCGCTTCCCGCAGGTTGGGGTTCATGCGCATTTCGATCACCCCGCGCAGCTTGCCGGGATCGTGCGCCCCGTGGAAAAGGTGCTGGGCGATGACGCGCGTCTCCGTGGCGATGATGGCGTTCTTCCCCTCCGCTTTGGGCATGTGGCAGGTCTGGCAAACTTCCCCGTTTTTAGCGTAGGGGCCTTCCTTCCATTCCAGGTGGGTGCTCTTCACCCAGGCGCCGTAGGGGCTTTTTTCGTTGTGGCAGGTTCCGCAATATTCCGCGGTGGTAATGAAATCGTTTTGCTGGATGATGTGGTGGGGAGATTCCAACCCCGGTTTCGGCCCCATTTTGGTGCGCCCCGGCTTGCTGACGAAATTGAAATTATAGGGCGTGTCCCCCGCAAACCCGGTGATGGTATGGCAAACGTCGCAGGAGACCGATTCGTTGGCGCGGGAATTCTCCTCCGGGCGGGGTGGGGGAGTGTTCCCGGCCATAAAAGCCAGCGGGGAGTGGCAGCCGTTGCAGCCGGCCTTCACCCCGGCTACTTTTTCATCCTTTTCTGCGTGCGGAACCGCCAGTTTGAAGTATTCGATCTCGTCCCAGTGGTGGGTGTAGGCTTTCGACATCATCGCCTGGTCCCACTGGTAATAAAAATCCACGTGGCAGGCTTTGCACACCTCCGGCTTCTCGAACCTGTCGTAGGGGTAGATACCGTGGGCTTCATCCCCGGCTTTTTCCTGCCCGGGGCATAAAAAAGGCAACATGAGAAACAAAATTAAGAACCGTTTCATGGCGTTTCTCCGAAGTTTGGTTGAACCGTTTCCGGTGAAAATGGCGGACTATCGCCGCGCTTCCGGCTCCCTTGCCATATCCGGAGCCAGCTTACCAAAACCCCCGGATCAAAAACCACGACATTGGTCAGGTTTAAACATGATTTATGTCATTTTCTTGAAAAAAGGGGAGGGTGCAAGCTCAAAAAATGCCCTCGCGGAAAAAACAGCCGCTTTCCGCGAGGGCGGGGGAAAACGCCGCGCCAGGCGGCTGCGCTCAGAGACTGTTTTAAAAGTTGCCACGAAGACGCTAAAGCACAAAGTTCCACAAAGAAATGTTTAGAAATCTTAGTGAAACTTCGCGTCTTTGTGACTTTGTGGCAGAAATAAGAACTTTTAAAACAGCTTCTCAGGCGCGTTTTTTGAACAGCCGGTAAATCAGCAACAGCAGCATGGCGCCCACTACCGCGCCGATCAGTCCCGCTTGCTGCCCTTCGCTGTAAATTCCCAGCAACTGCCCTAAGTAGGTGGCCACCACTGCGCCGACGATCCCCACCAGGATCGTAATAATGATCCCGCCGGGGTCTTTGCCGGGCATCAGAAATTTGGCGATCGCGCCGGCGACCAGCCCGATGAGAACCGCTCCGAGTAATGAAGACATGCTGCTTCCTCCTGTGGTTTTGTGAAGAATTTTTAGGGTTGCAATCCCCCAATCAATTTTTTAAGGGAATCAACACCGGGTTGAACGCCTTCGAGGCCACGATTACCCGGTCGCCGATCTTCAATTGCTGCGCTTCCGCCTCCGTGGCGATCACTTTTACCAGGTTGTTGCCGATGGAAATGGTGAGAATGTAAACCACCTCGTTTTTTTCCATTCCCAGTATTTCGCCTTCGAATTTAAACTTCCCGCTCAGCTTTTTCCCAATAAAAACTTCCGAGGGCGGGCCGCTGCGGGCGATTTTACCGCGCTCGATCACGATTACCCGGTTGGAGAGTTTGAAAATCTCCCCGAAATGGTGGCTGACCAGGATGGTGGTAATTTTGAACTGCTTGTGGATGTTGAGCAGCTCATCCTGTAATTTCAGGCGCATTTCCAGATCCAGCGCCGAGAGCGGCTCATCTAACAGCAGAATTTTGGGACGGCGCACCAGCGCCCGCGCCAGGGCTACCCGTTGCCGCTGCCCGCCGGAAAGCGTGCCGGGTTTGCGATTCGCCAGATTTTTAAGGCCCACGATTTCCAGTAATTCCTCCACAATGCCGCGCTCGGTGCGCTTTTCCAGGGCATACTCCAGGTTTTTGCGCACGGTCATGTTGGGGAACAGGGCGTAGTCCTGGAACACCAAACCGATCCGGCGCTTCTGCGGCGGCAGGTTGATTCCTTCCCGGCTGTCGAACCAGGTTTCCTCTCCCACCCGGATGAAACCCGCATCGGGATCGGTCAGCCCGGCTAAGATGCGCAGGGTGGTGGTTTTTCCCGCCCCGGATTTGCCGAAGAGGGTAACGAAATCCTGC
>CAZFVV010000011.1:0-8987 GCA_964522165.1 uncultured Calditrichaceae bacterium | reverse complement strand
CAGGGTGGTGGTTTTTCCCGCCCCGGATTTGCCGAAGAGGGTAACGAAATCCTGCGCCCGAATCTGCAAATCCAGCTTCAGATCCAGGTTTCCTTCCGCAGCGACAAGCCGCTTTTGAATATTCAAACTGATCATCAACTCACTCCGAAAAATCCGCAAGCGGGATCGAAGACCGAAGAATCAGAGAACAAATTGCTCTTCCTCCTCAACAACAATCCATCAATCCATTACACCAGTATCTCCACCTGCCATCCGCCATCCGTTAAAACGCCTTCAGATACCGCCGGTTTACTAAGTACACCGTTAGCAAAATCGTGAAGGTGATGCTAAACAAAACCAGCGCATAGGCGTTGGCGGTTTGATAATTCAGCGCCTCTACTTCTTCGTAAATGGCGATAGAGGCCACTTTCGTCTCCCCGGGAATGCTCCCGCCGATCATCAGGATCACTCCGAATTCGCCCACGGTATGCGCGAAACTCATCACCGTTCCGGTTAAAAGCGAGGGTTTCAGGTTGGGAAGGAGCACTTTCCAAAAGGTTTGCAGGCGGGATTTCCCCAGGGTGTAGGATGCTTCCGCCAGCGAGGCGGGCAGGCT
Source organism: uncultured Calditrichaceae bacterium (assembly GCA_964522165.1). Taxonomy (GTDB): domain Bacteria; phylum Calditrichota; class Calditrichia; order RBG-13-44-9; family J075; genus JABWBP01. The sequence goes on along the minus strand of CAZFVV010000011.1, from coordinate 8,392 downwards.
CTGGAATCCCGCCTGAATGGGGTTGACCATAAACGGCAGGCTGTAAATCACCGAAGCAACCACCAGCCCCTCAAAGGTAAACACCAGCCGCAGATCGAAGGTTGAATCTAAGAACCTTCCTGCCATATTGGCGGGGTTGAAGAGCAGCAGCAGGTAGAACCCCAGCACCGTGGGGGGGAGCACCAGCGGCATACTCACCAGGGTTTGAATAACGTATTTGAAGCGGCTTTCCCAGTGCGCCAGCCCGTAGGCCAGGGGAGCGCCCACCAACAGGAGCGCCCCGGTGGTTAATGCGGCCAGCTTAAAGGTCAGCCAGAGCGGCTGCCAGCTAAAATCCGGCAATTTTATCCTCCGTATCCATAATCGATACCTCGTTCGCTTTGATCAACCCCGTTACCGCGTCGCCGGTTTTCAAATCCAGTTTATCGGCGGAGCGGGTGGTGATAATGGCGCCGATTTCGATGCCCCGGTAATCCAGGCAAATCTCCGTGAGAATCGCCCCCTTGCGAAGCCCTTTGATGGTGCAGGGCAGTTGATTGCGCAGGCTAAGCCGCCCGGAAAGGTTTTTCCCGATGGAGACCTCGGTTTCCTTGAAAATGAGATAGACCGTGTTGCCGGGGCGCAGGTACGGGGCGGTCTCCGGGGTTTCGATGACCACGCAGCTAAACAGATTCTCCTTTTCCTCCCCGGCAGGGGGCAAAACCCGGAGCTCCACTAAGGAAATATGCCCGGAGGATTCGATATGGGCGATGCTGGCTAATAACTTATTCAAGGCAGGCGGTACCCGTAGGTTTGGAGAATTTTGCCGGCGGCTTCGCCAAGCATAAAATCGTAAAACGCCCGCGCCCCCTGGGGATGCTGCTCCGCCCCGTGTTTGAGGATAACCATTCCCTGGGCGATGGGGGTGTAAGCGGCGGGATCGATCTCGATCCACTTTCCTTTGCCGGACATTTGCGGGGAGAGGGCCACGGATTTGGCGGTAAATCCCGCTTCCGCCGCCCCGGTAACGATGTACTGGGTGGCCTGGGCCACGTTTCGCCCATAGACCAGTTTGGGTTTGACCTGCTCGTAAATCTGATAATAGTTTAAAGCTTCCAGGGCGGCTTCTCCATAAGGAGCGGTTTGGGGGTTGGCAATGGCGATCCTGCGAACGGAAGTGTTCGCCAGAATCGCCACTCCCCGTGACAGATCCACCTCTTGCAAAGTCCACAAGACGATTGCGCCGTAGGCATACACCCGGGGCAGGGAGTCAGCGTGGCCGGAAGCGAAGAGCGAGTCCGGGTATTTCAGGTCCGCGGAGAGAAACACGTCGAACGGGGCGCCGCTGCGAATCTGGGCGGTCAGCTTTCCGGAAGAATTGATTACCGTTTTTACGTCGATGCCGGTTTGCGCTTCAAAAACTTTTTTCAGATCCGGCATGGCGTATTCCACGTTGGCGGCCACCGCCACTAAGATTTCTTCCCCGGCGAGCGCCGCGGCCGGCCAGAGGAGCGCAAAAAAAAGCCAGCGCAGATTTTTTTTCATGCGTTTTCCCGGTTATTCAGCGAATGCACGCTCATTGGGGATTTTCCTTTGCTGCTTTCCGGAAGTACAAAAGTGATTTAACCGTTACGGATGAATCGGCGCCCGGAATTAGGCGTTTGAGATTCAGGCTTCCACCATGCGGCTCAAACCCACTCCCAGGTGGGATCGGAACATGGGGTGAATATCAAAATGGTTGAACAGCCCGATGTTGAGGGTCGGTTCCTGGTGATAGCCGACGAAATTCGGATCTTCCCCGTCCCCGGGGAAACAGCCGGTTTTCATAAACACTCGCAAGAATCCCACGTCCCAGAGGATTTCGATCAATTTATCCGGGGGACATCTCTCATTCAGCCACTTGTGAGCCATGAGGCAGGGCTTTACCCCTTCCACCAGGTCCAGCCAGTGTTCCTCCAAATCCTTGCGGGTCCAGCGCACTTTCTCCATTCGGAAAGTCTCGAACACGTCCCGTAGCCCGGCGTATTGAAATTTGTATTCCGAAGCAATGTCATCCAGGCGGTTTTTGGAATATCCCCGCTCCACTTTTTCGATGGTTTCCCGCCCGATTTTTTCCGCCATATTATGCGCTTTCAGGCATTCGTTCACAAAAAAAATCAATTCCCGGGGGCGATTGAGGGTGCGGTCAACGATGTATTTGAAGGTTGACACGCCGTACGCTTCGATATCCTTTTCAAAAATATATTCCCACAGGCTATCCGGCGTGGAAACCCGTATCGTCTTCTCGAACAGGATTTCCAGGGCGTGTTTAATGCGCTGGGCGATCATCATTTTCAATTCTTCCGGGGTCCAGCGCACGTGCTCGATAATATCGCGAATTTTTTGGGCGTCATCATATAATTCCGGGATATTCTGGTAAATCTCTTCCCGGATGGTAATCAGCACGTCGATGCCGGGAAATTGCTGGTTGATCTGGATGGCCGCCCGAAACAGCCCGGCGATGAACTGCCGGGAATCATCCGAGGCATCCCAGCCGTGATCCAGCTCGTCGAACAAAATGAGCACCTTGGTGTGCCGGGTCAGTTCCGAAATCGAGGGGATAACGTGGCGGATATGGTCGAGCTTATAGAGTTTTTCCAGTTGGCCGGATTTATCTTCAAACTGGATTCCTTCCAGGGAGAGTTTGGAAACGCTGGCGAATTTTTTCAGAAATTTAACCAGCAAATCCACCGGGCTCATCAGGTGCTCGTCGGCGTTATCGCGTAAAAACGCCCTGATGCGGTTGGCGTGTTCGGGGCTGGCTTTAAGATTTTTGTGGCGGGCGTGGAGCAGCCGCATCGCTGTTACCAGGATGACATACTTCCAGGAGGCGGTATAGGCGCCTAAGCGCGCCCACTCCGCGTTGGAATCGAATTGCCGGGAATTTTTCAAAAAATCATACATATAATCGCTGGGGGTAATCTCCTCTACCAGGGTTCCCCCGGCCTGCTCTTTTTTTGCCAGCATTTTGAAGATGGCGGATTTGCCGCTTCCCCGGTTGCCGATTAAAATCCGGGTGCGCCCCAGGACCACTCCCCGGAACATATCGTTCTCAAAGAAATACTGTTGCAGCGCGGCGTCATGCTCGGCAGCCAGGCCGCCGAGGGTCAGCTCTCTTAGTTTTCGATGTTCCATATTTACCCCCACATGTTGATGCAGAATGACAGAACATAATCATCTCGCTTTTCGGATTCAAGAGCGATGTCATTTATCTGCTATTTTTTCAGCGTGGCTGGTGTTATCTTGCCTTTCCTGGCGGTTGTTTAACTTTCTTGGCCACTATTCAGCCCTCAGCTTTCAGCGGTCAGCCGTCAGCTAAAAAAGTGCTTAAAAGCACTGTTCACAAGGGCGCTGCCGGTTGGATTTACGGTTACAGGCTGTGTAACAGGCTGAAAGCTGATAGCTGAAAACTGAATCGTTACCATTCCTTTACCCATAGAGACGTTTTATGAACGAAGAATCTCATTTCCGCAGGCTGGAAAAAATGTACCTGTCTGCGCCCTGTAACGCCTACTACGCGCCGCAAATCCGCATTTCCCGGGGGGTGGCGGAGATCATCATTCCCATCCGGCAGCAGTTCTTCCACGCCGGCGGGGCCGCACACGGTTCGGTGTACTTCAAGGCCCTGGATGACGCCGCCTACTTCGCGGTGAATTCCCTGGTAAAAGAGGCGCTGGTGCTCACGGTCAGTTACCAGGTTCAATTGCTGCGCCCCATTTCCGAAGGCGAGATGTGCGCCTACGGGAAGGCCATTTATTCCTCCCGGGAATTGTTTTTCGCCGAGGCGCTGCTTTACGACGGCAAAGACCGTGAAATCGCCCGGGGCAGCGGCATGTTCGCCCGCAGCAAGATCAAGCTGAGCGCAGAGATCGGGTACCGGGATTCATAATCAAGGCGCGCCGGAGAACCGGAAAATGCTCACCGCCCTCAAAACGCTTTTGTTTACGATTTTAGTACCCGGAACCGTAACGATCCTGGTCCCCGGCCTGCTGCTCTCCTCACAGTTGAACCGCTTCCTGCCGGCCGGCGGGCCTTTCCGGTACGCCGGCCTGGTTTTGATCATTCTCGGCACGCTGGTTTACCTGCGCTGCGCCCGGGAGTTCGCTTTTGCCGGAAAGGGCACTCCCGCGCCAATCGATCCTCCCAAAGAGTTGGTTGCGAAAGGTCTCTATCGTTACACCCGCAATCCCATGTACGTGGGAGTGCTAAGTGTCGTTTTCGGGGAGGCGCTCTGGTCCAATTCTCTGCTGCTGGCGGGGTACGGGGTGATTCTGTTTGCGGGATTCCATCTATTCATTATTTTCTACGAGGAATCCGCTTTGAGGCGGAAATTCGGGGAGGCATACCGGCGCTATTGCGAGGCAACGCCGCGCTGGTTTTTTCGAACAAAGTGAGCTTCGCGGGGATAAGAACTCCTTTAATTGGCAATTGCCAATTAAACACTCTCATTCCTCCAAAGCGTTCTCAGCCGCCGGTATTTTTCCAGCACCCCCGGTTTGTGCGTTGGATTGTGCAGAATGCAGGAGGGATGCGGGAGGGGGAATATTTTGAAACCCGGCGCCAGGAACAGCCGCCCGTAAAGGTCCTTGAACGCCTCCCGGCCCTGCGGCGCAGCGATGCCGAATAATTTCAGAAGCTGCCGGGAGGCGTAAAAACCCAGCGGGAGCAGGATTTCCGGCTCGACCAGGAGAATTTCCCGCTTCAGGAAGGCGCTGCAAGCGCGAGTTTCATCCTGCCGGGGGCGGCGATTTTTGGGCAGGCGGCATTTTAAGAGGTTGGTCAGGTACACATCTTCCCGGGAAATCCCGGCGTTTTCCAGCAATTCCTCGAAAATCTTCCCGGAAGGCCCGATAAACATCCGCCCCTCGCGGTCTTCCCGCTCCCCGGGCGCCTGGGCGATGAGCATCAACCGCACCCGGCGATTCCCCTCGCCGCACACCGTCTGAATTCGGGTGCGGTGCAGCGGGCAGCGGGCGCAGGCGCGAATCTCCTCATTCAATTGGGCAAATTCCCGGGAGTGTTTTTCCATACATTATCACCGGAGGTTGATGTCCGTTGTCCATGGCCGGTTGCTGGTTGCCGGGGAGTTGAACAGGTACATGTCAAATTGCACTGAATTGGCCGATTCATTCAACACCCCGGCATTCCGGGGTAGCAATCTCTAATTATCTCGCTTCAGATTGCCTCACTTCAGTGAGCAATGCTCCCCCAATATGCAATTTGTGCTGCGCCCGCGTTGAACCCCCTCACCCCTTTTGAAAATAAAGCCTTATAGCCTCCCCGGTCAACAAAAGATTCAAACATAACCGCCCTGCCGGGTCTCAATTTTCTTTCCCCGCTCTTGCTTATTTGCCGGAATTTGCTTACTCTATTGCCAAATTTAGATCGAATGGCGATGAAAATCGTAGAGCTTCGCTTAGAGACCCATTGTCTCGAGGCGCTTAAAACTTTTTATACCGAAACCTTGGAACTGCCCCTGGCCAGCGAGAGCAAAAGATCTTTTGCTTTCCGCGTCGGGGCCTGCAAGGTGCATTTTTTCAAAACCCATCAACCGGAACAGCCTTTTTACCACTTTGCTTTCAATATACCGGAAAACCAGTTGCCGCAAGCCCGGCAATGGCTTGCTTCCCGCGCTCAATTGATCGGGCAGGGCGGAGAAGACCAGTTCCATTTCGAGAGCTGGAACGCCGATGCGCTCTATTTTTACGATCCCGCCGGCAACATCGTGGAATTCATCGCCCGCCATAATTTGAACAATCGCTCCGACGCCGAATTCTCCGCCAAAAGCATCCTGGGCGTCAGCGAAATCGGCTACCCGGTAGAAGACGTGCGCCTCTTTTCCGAGCATATTCGCAATACCCTGAAGTTGAAGCTCTGGGACGGCGACGAAACCCAATTTGCCGCCGTGGGAGATGAAGAAGGCATGTTCATCATCGTGCCCCTGGAGCGCATCTGGTTTCCCACCGATAAGCCGGCCGAGAGCTTCCCGGTCACCGTGGACGTCAGCAGTGAATAACCGGCAAATTACCATTCTCCGCCTCCATAACGGAAATTTTTACCGGCGATGAACTTTTTAGCCCATCTCTACCTTGCCGACAATACTCCCGAATCCCTGGTGGGGAACATGCTGGCAGATTTCGTGGACAGCGAATTCCGCAGCCACTTTCCGGAGGAGATCAGCCGCGGCATCGTGCTGCACCGCAAGGTGGACGTGTTCGCCGACCGCCACCCGGTATTCCGCCGCAGCAAAGGGCGGATCGGCCAGGAGTACCGCCACCTCAAGGGGATTATGGTGGATATTTTCTACGACCACTTTTTGGCCAAAAACTGGCCGGATTATTCCGCGCTTCCCCTGGAGGATTTCTGCGATCACGCCTATGGCGTCTTTATGGAATACCGCGCCCTGGCCCCGCCCCGCTTCCAGCGAATGCTGCCGCTGATGATCGCCGGCAACTGGTTGCTATCCTACCGGCATTTGGAAGGAATCGCCCGGGTGCTAACCGGCATGTCCGGGCGTTTGAGCCGGAAAAATCGCCTGGCGGAAGGGATTTCGGAATTGCGCGCCCATTACCGGGAATTCGATGCGGATTTCCGGGAATTTTTCCCGGAGCTTATTCGCTACGCAGAAGGCGTGAAGCGGGAAACGTGATCCCCCAAAAAAATCACGCATCACGCTTCCCGTTTCACTCGTCGTTTTAATTTCAACCTCTTTTGGCAGATGAATTCAAATGCTTTGAATAATCTTCGCTGGCAGGTTCCTCCCGCGCATGGCCGGGATTTGCCGCGCCCGCGCCTGATCGCCCGCTTGAATGAAGGGCTGCGCTGCAAGCTAACGGTTCTCTCCGCCCCGGCCGGCTACGGAAAAACCACCCTCCTGGGCCAGTGGGCAAGGCAGGGGGGGATAAAAATCGCCTGGCTGGCCCTGCAACCGGACGATAACGATCCCGCCCGCTTTTTCAAACGGCTCATCGCGGCGCTGCGAACGGTTAATCCCGCTATCGGCAAAGGGATTTTCGAGATGCTCCGGGGGGAAAACCTGCCGGGCGGTTCGGCTGAAAAACCCGGCATGGAAGAGGCGCTTCGCAGGTTGCTCGGCCAGGCCGGGCTGGCGTTGCACGATTTCGCCGTGGCGCTGGACGATTACCAGCACATCCAGTCGCCGCCGGTGCACGAGATCGTAACCTTTTTGTTAGAATACCAGCCTCCGCAGATGCACGTTTTCCTCAGCAGCGAAAGCGACCCGCCCTGGAGCCTGGCCGCGCTGCGCACCGCCGGGCAGGTTAACGAGATTCGCACTCCTTACCTGGCCTTCAGCATGGAGGAGGCCAGCGCGCTCTTCAACGAGGTAATGAAGTTGCAGCTTAGTTACGGGGAGATTTCCGCCCTGGTCAGCCGCTCGGAAGCGCATCCCGCGGCGCTCAAATACGCCGCGCTCTGCCTGCAAGAAGAGCGCGGCCCGGCAACGGATTTTATCGCCGGCTTCGAGCAGGATGAACGGGAAGCGCTCACCTGCCTGGTAGAAAGGCTCTTCCAGCGCCAGAGCGCGGAGATGCAGGCGTTTTTGAGCAAGGTTTTCATGCTGGAACTTCTCTCCCCGGCGCTGTGCGAGGCGGTGAGCGGGCAGGGGAATTCCGCGGCGCTGCTCCGGCAATTAGCAGAAACGGGAGCATTTCTGGCTCCCGCGGATTCCGCGGGAGAATGGTTCCGCTTCCATCCTTTTCTGAAAACATTTTTACCTGCTTACTTCCGGCGCGTCGCCGGTGAAGCGGCAGAGGTTCTGCGCCGCCGCGCCGCGCGCTGGTTTGCCGGGCAGGGTTTCATCGAAGAGGCTTTTCAGCACGGCCTGGCCGCCCATGACGCGGAGCTGGCCGGGCAGTTGATCGAACAAAACGCCCGGGAAATGCTGCAAAACGGGGAACTGATCACCGTGGAACGCTGGCTGAACGCTATGCCGGAAGCGGCCTTCAACGCCCGCCCGATGCTCTCCATCTGCCGCGCCTGGATCGCGATCATCACCCAACAATTCGAGGAGGTGGAAACGCATTTGGAAACCGCACTGGCGGCGCAGGGGAATTCACTTCAATACGGGGAAATTCTCAGCCACGTGGAGGCAATTCGGGGATTTTTGACGGAGCGGGGAAGGGGTGGAGAATAGCGCGCGGCCGAATGCTGGATACTCGATGCTGGAGGGGGCGCAGCACAAATTGCACAAATGGTCTATGTCAGCCCTGAAAGGGCATCAAGATTATAGCCCAGGGCAACGCCCTGGGGAAATTGACAAAGTTATCATTTAAAGCCCTGAAAGGGCGATATAGCATTGTTTATGACGCCCTTTCAGGGCTTTAAACATTTTTTGATTCCCGCCCCCAGGGCG